>CANJXD010000042.1 GCA_947478535.1 Acetobacteraceae bacterium | reverse complement strand
GGCCTTCATCCGCACGGAGATCGAGAAGTGGCGCGGCGTGGTGCAGGCGGCGAATGTGAAGGTGGACTGAGACCAAGGAGAAGACACCAGGTGATGCGCGGCCCCGGCGTGATGCTGAGCCAGTTCATGGGCGATGCCGCACCCTTCGACAGCCTTGACGGCGTGGCCGGCTGGCTCGCCGGGCTTGGCTATCGCGGCGTGCAGCTGCCGGTGCATGATGCGCGGCTGATCGATCTCGAACGCGCCGCGACGGAAGACGCGTATTGCCGCGACCTGCTCGCGCGGCTGGCGGCGCTGGGCGTCGAGATCACGGAGCTCGCGGCGCATCGCGCGGGCCAGTTGCTCGCGGTCAATCCCGCCTTCGCCGAGATCAACGATGCCTTCGCGCCCGCCGCCTTGCGCGGCGATCCCGTGGCGCGCGGCGCCTGGGCCGAACGGCAATTGCGTCTTTCGATCGAGGCTGCGGCACGGCTCGGCCTAGGCCGTGTCGCGACGTTTTCCGGCGCGCTGGCCTGGCCCTATTTCTACCCCTGGCCTCCGCCGCCGCCCGGCCTGATCGACGTCGCTTTCGCGGAACTGGCGCGGCGCTGGCGGCCGCTGCTGGATCACGCGGATCGCCACGGCATCGATCTGTGCTTCGAGCTGCATCCCGGCGAGGACCTGCATGATGGCGTGACCTTCGACCGCTTCCTCGACGCTGTGGAGCACCACCCCCGCGCGGCCATCCTGTTCGACCCGAGCCACATGCTGTTGCAGCAGATGGACTACCTCGGCTTCATCGATCTCTACGCATCCCGCATCAAGGCCTTCCATGTGAAGGACGCGGAGTTCATTCGCAGCGCGCGCAGCGGCGTCTATGGCGGGTTCCAGGACTGGCCGCGACGCCCCGGGCGGTTTCGCAGCCCCGGCGATGGCCAGGTGGATTTCCGCGGCATCTTCTCCCGCCTCACCGCCATGGGGTATCGCGGCTGGGCCGTGCTGGAATGGGAATGCTGCCTGAAGCGGAAGGAGGATGGCGCGCGCGAAGGCGCCCCTTTCATCGCACGGCACATGATCGCGACGACGGAAGCGCCCTTCGATGCGGCGCTGCGCCGCACCATCGATCCGGCGGTTGCGCAGCGCATCCTCGGGATCACGCCATGAACCCCCTCGGCCGCCCGCTGCGCCTCGGCTTCATCGGCGGCGCCGCGCCCTCGATGATCGGCCCCGTGCATCTCCGCGCCGCCCTGATGGACCGCTGCTTCACCGTCGCCGCCGGCGCGCTGTCCCGTGATTCCGCGCGTGGAATCGCGGCGGCCGCGGAATTCGGCATCGACCCCGCGCGTAGCTACGCCAGCGTCGCCGTGATGCTGGAGGCGGAGGCCGCGCGTCCTGATGGAATCGAGGCTGTGGCCATTGTCACGCCGAATGATACGCATCACGAGTTTGCCATGCTGGCGATCGCGGCGGGGCTCGATGTCATCATCGACAAGCCGCTCGCCAACAGCGTCGCGCAGGCCGAGGATATCGTCCGCGCCGCGGCCGCGCGCGGCGTCACCCTCGCGCTGACCCACGCCTATGCCGGCTACCCGATGCTGCGCGAGGCACGCGCCCTGGTCGCGGCGGGGCGCATCGGCGCGCTGCGGATGGTCCAGGTCGAGTATTTCGGCGCGGGCCTCGCCGCCGCCGTCGAAAGCCAGCCCGATGCGGCGCGCCGCTGGCGGCTCGACCCCGCGCGCAGCGGGCCGTCCCTCGTGCTCGGCGATATCGGCACCCACGCGCATCACCTCGTCACCTTTGTTGCGGGTGAGCCTTTCACCGCGATTAGCGCGGAGGTGGCCACGCTGATGCCGGGCCGCGTGGTGCAGGATTATGCGCAGGCGCGGTTTCACCTCGCCGGTGGCGCGCGCGGTTCGATGGTGGTGTGTCAGGGTGCGGCGGGGGTGGAGAACCACATCCTGCTGCGCGTCTTCGGCACGGCGGGGCACCTGGAATGGCGGCACGCCGCGCATAATGAGTTGAAGCTGGCGCCGCTGGACGGCTTCCCGATGACGCTCTCGCGCGGCCATCCGCTGCTGTCCCCCGCCGCGCAGCGCGCCACGCGCATCCGCCGCACCGGCCACCCCGAAGGGCTGCACGAGGCCTTCGCCAATATCTACGCGGATTTTTCCGAACGCATCGTCGCGCGGCGTCTCGGCATCGCGCCCGATCCGCTGTCGCTCGATATGCCCGATGCCAGCACCGGCCTCGATGGGCTTCGCTTTGTCGAGGCGGCGCTTGCCTCCCAGGCGCGGGATGGTGCCTGGGTGCCAATGGAGGGAACCGCCTGATGAAACTCTCGCCCGGCAAGCTATCCCCCGGCAAGCTTTGGGGCATGCGGCGCCTGGCCGATGCGGCGGGGCGGTGGAAGATGGTGGCGCTGGACCAGCGCACGCCGCTGTTCGGCCCCATCGCCAAGGCCCGCGGCACGGCGGCACCACCCTTTGAGGATGTGGCGGAGGTGAAGCGGTTGCTGGCGCGCCACCTCTCGCCCCAGGCTTCCGCGCTGCTGGTCGATCCCTTCTATGGCTACGCCCGCGCCATGCCGGAGATTGCACCGAGCAAGGGCCTCATCCTCTCCTACGAACATTCGGTCACGGAGGACACGCCCCTCGGCAAGAAGTCCTGCGTGATTCCGGATTGGTCGGCGCAAGCCATCCGTCGCATCGGTGGCGATGCCGCGAAGATTCTCGTCTGGTATCGCGCCGATGCCGCGCCAGAAATCCGCGCGCATCAGGAAGCCTTCGTGCGCGCCGCCGGCGAGGCCTGCCGGCGCGAGGATTTGACCTGCCTGCTGGAAGTGCTGGTCTATCCCCTGCCGGGCGAGGACCCGGCGGCGATGGAATCGCGGCGGGAGGCGCTCGTGCTCGACAGCATCCGCCCCTTCACCGATCCTGCTTTCGGCATCGATATCTTCAAGCTCGAACCCCCGGGCCCGATCCATGGCGTGCCGGACCCCGATGGCCCGGGCGCAGCCGCCTTGCAGCGCGGCTATGACCGCATGGCGGCGATGCTGCCCCGCCCCTGGGTCATGCTGTCCGCCGGTGCGGGCGCCGCGGATTTCGCGCGCAGCCTTCGCTACGCCTATCGAGCCGGAGCCTCCGGCTACCTCGCGGGCCGCGCCATCTGGCATGAGGCTTTTGCCCGGTTCCCGGATTTCACGGCGATGGAAACGGCGCTGGCCACCGACAGCCAGCGCATCCTCGCCACGCTCAACGCGATGACGGATGCGATGGCCACGCCCTGGCATGCCCATCCCGGTTTCGGCAGCGGAGTGGAGGCCGAAGTGACGGAGCAAGTGTTCCCGCGCGGCTACTGACCCGGCAGCGCAAGCCGCACCCGCAGCCCCGGCGCCGCATCCTCCAGCGTGACGGCGATGCCGTGCAGCCCCGCCACCGCCGCGACCAGCGCGAGGCCCAACCCGCTGCCCGGCGTGGCCCGCGCCGCATCCAGCCGGTGGAACCGCCGGAACACCATGGCGCGGGATTCCGGGGGAATGCCGGGGCCATCATCCACCACGACCACCTCCCGCGCCGCCAGCACCAGCCGCACCGTGCCGCCCTCCCGCCCGTGGCGGATCGCATTCTCCACCAGATTGGCGAGCATTTGCGTCAGCAATTCGCGGTCGCCGGGCAGGGCGATGCCGTGCTCGATCTCCCCCACCAGGATCTGCCCGCGCTCCATCGCCAGCGGCGCGTAGAACTCCACCACCGTGCGCGCGACATCATCCAGCGCCACCTCGGTGAAGGCCGCGCGCCGCGCGCCGCTTTCCACTTCCGCGATCCGCAGCAGGGCGGCAAAGATATCGAGGATGCGGTCGCATTCCTCCACCGCCTCCTCGATCCCCGCCGCGGGCGTTGCTTCCGCCATGCGTTCCAGCCGTCGGCGCAGCCGCGTCAGTGGTGTCCTCAGGTCATGCGCGATGTCGTCGCTCACCTGGCGCAGCGCCGCCATGCTGGCCTGCAAGCGGTCCAGCGTGGCGTTGACGCGCCGCGCCAGCAGGTCGAACTCGTCGCCATCCGCCCGCGCCGTCAGCCGCGTATCGAGCTTCCCGGCCTCCACCGCCGCCAGCGCGCCTTCCATCTCCGCTGCGCGGCGGGCCACGCTGCGCCCCATCAGCAGCCCGCCACCGAGGCCGAGCAGGATGGCAAGCCCGCCTACCCATCCCGCCGCGCCGAGCAGCTGCGATTCCAGCGCCCGCACCGGCGCCACATCCCGCCCGACCAGCAGGAACAGACCGCCCGGCAGCGCCGTGCCGAAGGCGAGCATGGTGCTGCCTTCCGCGCCACGCTCGATCTCGATCGAGTTCCATCCGGCCCGGCGCGGCGCGGCGGCCAGATTGCCGGCGATGCGCCCGCCATCCGGCCCCGCCAGCAGGAAATACTGCGTGCCGCTGCGATCCGCGGCGATGCGCGCTTCGACCGACAGCGCGACGGAGGCCGTGCCGCCAAGCCTGCCCGCGCCGAGCAGCACGCCGACATCGCGTTCGATCTCTGCGGCGATCTGCTGGGCGGCGAAGCGCGACGTCGCCCAGAAGCCCACCCCGGCCAGCAACGCCGTGCCGAGCATCGTCAGCACCAGGTGCAGCAGCGTGATGCGGAAGAAGGTGGTGCCGATCCAGCGGCGCAAGGCGCCCATCACGCTTCCGCCACGCGAGCAACATAGCCGGCGCCGCGCAGCGTCTGGATCAGCGGCGGCTCGCCGAGCTTGGCGCGCAGCCGGCTGACATGCGTTTCCACCACGGAGGTGCGCGGATCGAAATGGATATCCCACACCCCTTCCAGCAGCATGTTCCGCGTCACCACGCGCCCGGCATGGCGCAGCAGGTGTTCCAGCAGCCGCCACTCCCGGGGTTGCAGGTCGATCCGCGTGCCCGCTCGCGTCACGCTGCGCCGCAGCAGGTCCATCTCCAGGTCGGCCAGTCGCAGCAGGGTCGGTTCCGCCTGCACCGCGGCGGGGCGGCGACCCAAGGCATTCACCCGCGCCAGCAGCTCCGCCATCGCGAAGGGCTTGGCGAGATAGTCATCGGCGCCGGCATCCAGCCCCTCCACCCGGTCGGCGATGCCGGCGCGCGCCGTCAGCATCAGTGCAGGCGTCGCGATAGTCGCCGCCCGCAGCGCGCGGATCAGCCCGACGCCATCCAGCGCGGGTAGCATGCGGTCCACCACCAGCAGGTCGTAGCCACCGCCGATCGCCTCCATCAGCCCCTGCCGTCCATCCGCCAGGTGGTTCACCAGATGCCCGGCGCCAGACAGCGCGCGCTGGATATCCGCCGCCGTCGCTGCATCATCCTCCACCAGCAGGATCCGCAAACCCGAGCCTCCAACCTTACGAAAGCGTATGCCAGCGGCGAGCCGGCCGTGAGTGCCGCCTCCCAGATGGCCCCATGCACCGTCCCGTTGGGGGCGGCATACCGCAAGGGGATGGACCATGAGCCTGAATTCCGGAAGCACCCGCAAGCCCCGCCGTTACCTCGCCGGCGCTTTCCTCGCCTTGGCGCTGGGCACCTCGGCGCTCACCGCCCTGCCCTTTGCGGGCAGCGCCCAGCCTGCGGCGTCGCCGAACGCCGTCGCCCTGCCGCGCCAGGCTGGCCCGGTGGGCTTCGCCGACCTCGCCGCGCGTGTCGCCCCTTCCGTTGTCCGGGTCACCGTGACGGGTCGCGCGGAAGTGACCCCCGCCGCCGCCGAGATGCCCCCCGAATTGCGCGGCACCCCCTTCGAGCAGTTCTTCCGCCGCTTCGAGGGTAACAGGCGCCAGGGTGGGGGGAGCCAGGGGAACGGCCAAGGGAACGGCCAGCAGCGGGAAGCCCCGCGGATGGGCCAGGGCAGCGGCTTCATCATCGACGCCGCCGGCTACATCGTCACCAACAACCATGTGGTGGGCGAGGCCGTCTCGGTGAAGGTGGAACTCGCGGATGGGCGAGAGCTGACGGCCCGCGTCGTCGGCACGGATACGCAGACGGACCTCGCGGTGCTGAAGGTGGATGCCGGCGCACCCCTGCCGGCGCTGACCTGGGGAGACAGCGATACGCTGCGCGTCGGTGACTGGGTGGTCGCCATGGGCAATCCCTTCGGCCTCGGCGGCACCGTGACGGCGGGCATCGTCTCCGCCCGCGGGCGGCAGATCGGCGCCGGGCCCTATGATGATTTCATCCAGACCGACGCCCCGATCAATCCCGGCAATTCCGGGGGTCCGCTATTCAATGGGAATGGCGAGGTGGTCGGCATCAACACCGCCATCTACGCCCCGGCCGGCGGTAATGTTGGCATCGGCTTCGCGGTGCCGGCGCGCATGGCGCGGCACGTGATCACCGACCTGCAGCGCGATGGCCAGGTGGCGCGCGGCTGGCTCGGCGTGTCCATGCAGCCGGTGGATGCGGACCTCGCCGCCGCGCTGCGCCTGCCGGATACGCATGGCGTGCTGGTGGCGGGCGTCGAGCCCAATAGCCCCGCCGCCCGCGCTGGCCTGCGCGCCGGCGATGTGGTGGTGGCGATGGAGGGCAAGGCCATCGCGACGCCGCGGGATCTCGCGATCGCCGTGGCGGAAGCAGCGCCTGCGTCCAGCGCCACGCTCGCGGTGCTGCGGGATGGCCAGCGGGTGGACCAGGTCGTGACGCTCGGGCAGCGGGAAGCGCCGCAGCGCGAAGCCCGCGCCGGCACCACGGCACCCCGCCCGGGCTCGCTCGGCCTCCGCCTCGCCCCGCGCAAGGGCGGCGAGGGCGGGGTGGAGGTGGCGTCGGTGGAACCCGGCAGCATCGCCGCACAGCGCGGTATGCAGGCCGGTGACGTCATCCTGCGCGCCGGGGACCGCGATGTGCGGGGGCCGGAGGATGTGACGTCCGCCGTCACCGCCGCCCGTGCGGCCGGGCGCCCCGCCATCGCCCTGCAGATCACGCGGGAAGGGGCGCGCGCCTTCGTGGCGCTGCCGCTCGGCGCGGGCTGATGGACATCCTCCCCCAGGGCTTCGGCCCTGGGGGAGGACGCGCTACCCTGCCGGCGCTGAGACAAGGGCAGGGGATTCCATCGCATGACCAACACATCGCGCCGCCAGGCTTTCCGCGCCCTGCTCGCCGGGCCTGGCTGTGTGCACCCGGCTTCGGTCTTCGATGCCGTGTCCGGCCGCATCGCCAGCGATCTCGGCTTCGAATCGGCGATCCTCGGCGGCTCGGTCGCCTCGCTCGCCGTGCTCGGCGCGCCGGACCACATCATCATCACGCTGACCGAACTCGCGGACCTCGTCCGCCGCATCACCCGCGCCGGCGCGCCGCCGCTGCTGGTCGATGCCGACCATGGCTTCGGCAATGCGCTGAACGTGATGCGCACGGTGGAGGAGCTGGAAGCCGCCGGTACCGCCGCCTTGACCATCGAGGATACGCTGCTGCCCCGCGGCTATGGCCCGGAGAAGACGGCGCTGCTGCCGCTGGAGGAAGGGCTCGGCAAGGTGCGCGCCGCGCTGGCCGCGCGGCAGGACCCGGCGCTGGTGATCGCGGCGCGCACCTCCGCGCTTACTGTCACGGGTGCGGCCGATGCGCAGGCGCGGGCGCGCGCTTATGCCGAGGCGGGGGCGGATGCCATCTTCGTCACCGGCGTGACCGAAATCGCGCAGATTGCGGCCATTCGTGAGGCGACGGGCCTGCCCGTGCTGGTTGGCAATGCCAAGGCGGGCATCGGTGGTCCGGCGGATTTCGCCGCCGCCGGCGCGCGCATCGCCTTGCAGGGGCACCTGACCTTCCCGGCGGCGGTGCTGGCCATGCAGCAGACCCTCGCCGCGCTGCGCGCCGGCACGGCCCCGAAGCAGGTGCCGGGCGTCGCCGAGGCCGCGCTGATGCGGCGGGTGCAGCGGGAGGATGGCTATGACGCCGCCATCGGCAACTTCCTCGGCGGCACCGCGAAAGGCTGAACTTCACCCCCTGGCGCGCAAAGCGCCAAGGCGCATACTGCCCGCGCGGCGCCCGCCAAGGGCCGCACCGCGCATGGAGGAAACACCACGGTGACCCTGCGGGACAGCCCCGCTGGCGGCGCATGACCGGTTGGGCATGATGGTCGCTGTATGAACTGGCGCCTCCAGGGCTTCGCACCCTTCCGCCAGGCGGCCTTCCGCCGGCAATGGCCCGCCGATGTCTGCACCTCCTGGGCCTTCGAGATGGAGACGCTGGTCCTCGGCTGGTACATCCTGGTCGAGACCGGCTCCGTCGTGTGGCTCTCGGTCTTCGCCTCCGTGCAGTATCTCGGCACGCTGATCTCGCCGATGTTCGGCGTGATGGCGGACAGGCTCGGCCCGCGAAGCGTGCTGCTGGCGATGCGCGGCACCTATGCGACGCTGGCCGCCGTGCTGGCCGCCATGGCCTTCACCGACACACTCTCGCCGCTCGCGGTGCTGCTCGTCGCCTCACTCTCGGGGCTGGTGCGGCCTTCGGACCTGGGTGTGCGCAGCGCGCTGATCAGCGCCATCATGCCGCCCGCGCTGCTGGTGCCCACCATGGGCATCGCGCGGATGAGCGCGGATACCGCGCGCATCATGGGCGCGCTGGCCGGGGCGGGGCTGGTGGCGCTGCTCGGCACGGGGTTCACCTACCTCGTCGTGCTGGCGCTCTACCTCACCAGCCTCGGACTCACGCTGTCCGTCGCGGCGGCGCGGCGGGTGGTGGTGGCCCAGCCGGTTTCCCCCTGGCGGGACCTCGGCGACGGCATCGCCCATATGCGGGAAAGGCAGGCGCTGCTGGCCACGATCCTGCTGGCCTTCCTGGTGAACCTGCTCGCCTATCCCTTCTCCGGCGGCCTGCTGCCCTATGTCGCGCGGGAGATCTACGGCATCGATCGCACCGGGCTCGGCTACCTTGTGGCGAGCTTCGCGGCGGGCGGGCTGATGGGGTCCTTCGTGGTGATCTCCGGCCACGGGATGCAGCGGCCGGCGCGCATGATGCTCATCGCCTGCGCCTTCTGGTTCCCGTTGCTGATGGTCTTCGCGTTCACCACCGGCCTGCTGCCGGGCATCGCCATGATGGCGCTTGCCGGCTTCGCGCAGAGCTTCGTGATGGTCCCGATGTCCGTCATCCTGATGCGCTGTTCGGAGGAACGCTTCCGCGGCCGCATCATGGGGTTGCGGATTCTCGCCGTATACGGGCTGCCGCTCGGCCTGCTCGTCGCCGGTCCGCTGATCGAGGCGGTGGGCTTCACCACCGTCACCATCCTCTATTCCGTGCTCGGCCTGCTGGCCGCCGGGGCCATCGCCATTCTTTGGCGGCGGGACCTGCTGCCCCGGGATGCCCCCGCCAATGTCGCGCGATCGTGAGTGATCGTGTCTCGGCAAGCCTCCGCTCACGGCGCGGAGGCTTCCGCCTGCGCGCCTTGGGTTGCACAGTGCTACCGCCTTGAGGAGACCGTTTGCCCCATGAAGCCCGAAGCGATGTTCGACCCGGTGACGCTGCAGATTCTCTGGAGCCGCCTGATCTCCATCGCCGATGAGGCGGCGGCGGCGCTGCTGCGGACCTCCTTCTCCACCATCGTGCGCGAATCCAATGATTTCGCGACGGTGCTGATGGATGCGGAAGGCAACAGCCTGGCGGAGAACTCCATCGGCATCCCGAGCTTCGTTGGCCTACTGCCGAAGACGCTGCGCCACATGCTGGCGGAGATCCCGCGGGAGGAATTGCAGCCCGGCGATTGCCTGGTGACCAACGACCCCTGGATGGGCACCGGCCACCTGCTCGACATCACCATGGCGCAGCCGATTTTCCGGGGATCGAAGCTCGTCGGCTTCGCCGGTGCGACCAGCCACATGCCGGATATCGGCGGCACGCTGTGGTCGGCGGATTGCACGGAAGTGTTCGAGGAAGGGCTGCGCATCCCGCCGGCGAAATTCCTGATCGCGGGCAAGGAGAATCGCGAACTCGCCCGCATCATCCGCGGCAATGTCCGCGTGCCGGACCAGGTGATGGGCGACATCCAGGCCCAGGTCACGGCGACCAGCGTCTGCGCGCGGCGCGTGCAGGAATTCCTCGACGATACCGGCCTCGATGACCTCACGGCGCTGTCCGCCACCTTGCAGGCGCGCGCCGACGCGGCGATGCGCAAAGCCATCGGCGCGCTGCCCGATGGTACCTGGCACGGCACGGTCTATGCCGATGGGTATGAGGACCAGGAAACCCGCATCCAATGCGCCCTGACGGTGGCCGGGGACCAGTTGAGCGTGGATTACGCCGGCACCTCCGCGCAGATCGCGCGCGGGCTGAACAGCGTGATGAACTACACCTACGCCTACACCGTCTATCCCCTGAAATGCGCGCTGGACCCACTGACGCCGCGCAATGAGGGCAGCTATCGCGCCGTCGGCGTCACCGCACCGGAAGGCAGCATCCTCAACCCGCGCTGGCCGGCGGCGGTCAATGCGCGGCATCTCACGGGGCTGTTCCTGTCGGGTGCGCTGTATCAGTGCCTCGCGCAGATCGTGCCGGGCAAGGTGGTGGCGGACAGCGCCTCCCCGGCGCCGCGCCCGGTCTATACGGGGCGCGACAATCGCGGCGACCGCTTCAGCCAGGTGCTGTTCGGCAGCGGCGGGATGGGCGCGGCGGCGGATCGCGATGGCCTCAATACCACGGCCTTCCCGACCAATTCCGGCTCCGGCTCCATCGAGGCGTTCGAGGCTTCGGCGCCGATCCTGGTGTGGAAGAAGGACCTGCTGGCGGATAGCGGCGGGCCCGGCCAGTTCCGCGGCGGTCTCGGCCAGGAGATCGAGTTGGAGGTGATGACGGATGAGCCGGTGCGGCTTTCGCTCATCGCGGATCGCATGAAGCATCCCGCCGGTGGGCTGGATGGTGGTTCGGCCGGCGCACCGGCGCTGGTGGAATTGCAGGATGGGCGCCGCCCGCATCCGAAATCGCGCAGCCAGTTGCAGCCAGGCGACCGCCTGCTGATGCATCTCGGCGGTGGCGGCGGGTACGGCGACCCCAGGCGACGCGACCCCGCGGCGATAAGGCGGGATATCGAGGACGGCTACATCACGCCCGAAGGGGCGCAACGCGATTATGGGGTGACGCCATGATGCCCAGCATCACACGACGTGCCTTGACCGCTGCCGCGCTGTTCACGCCCGCTGTGGCACGCGCGCAGATCACGCGGCCCGTCCGCATGATCGTGCCCTTCGCCGCTGGCGGGGGGTCCGATACCCTGGCACGGCTGCTTTCCGTGCCGCTGACCGAACGGCTCGGCCAATCCGTCGTGGTGGAAAACCGCGCTGGGGCCGGCAGCCAGATCGGCGCCGAGGCCGTGATGCGCAGCCCGCCGGATGGCACGACGCTGCTGTTCGGCGATACGCCGCTGACCACCATTCCCGCCGTGCAGGCCGCCGCCGGCCGCCCCGCGCCCTTCGATGCCTCCCGCGATTTCACCCCGATCGCCTCCCTCGCCATCGCGCCGGCGCTGATCGTCGTCGGCGGCGCTTCGCGCCATCGCAGCGTGCGGGATCTGCTGGACGCGGCGCGCGCCAATCCCCGCGCCATCGACTTCGCTTCCGCCGGGGTCGCGAGTTCCACGCACCTTATCCTGGAACTGTTACAGATCCGCAGCGGCGTGCGGGTGACGCACATCCCCTATCGCGGCGCCGCGCCGGCGGTGCAGGACGTGCTGAATGGCACGGTGCAGGCCACCATCATGGCGCTCGCCACCGCGGCACCGCTGGTGCAATCGGGCCAGATCCGCGTCATCGGTGTCGCCGCCGAACGGCGCCTGGCGGCGATGCCGGATGTGCCGACGCTGCGCGAGCAGGGCGTCGATCTCGTCTCCGGCTTCTGGTGGGGCGTGCTGGGGCCGTTGGGGCTGCCGGAGCCGGTGATGACGCAACTCGTCACCACCATCAACGCGGCGATGGACAGCGATGCGATGACGGCGCGCCTGCCCGCCCTCGGCCTGGACCGTCTGCGCCTGACGCCGGCCGAGTTCCGCGACATGCTGGCCAGCGAGACGCGGCGCTGGGGCGAAGTGGTGCAGACTGCGGGGATCAAGCCTGAATGACTGCGATGGATCGCCCGCTTCGCATCGGTGTCGATGTCGGCGGCACTTTCACCGATTTCGTCCTGGTGGACGAAGCCGCCGGCCGCATCCTGACGGGCAAGCGCCTGACCACGCCGGACGACCCCGGCCGCGCCATTCTCGAAGGGCTGGATCGCCTGCTGGGCGAGGCCGGCGCGGGGCTCGGCGAGGTGCGCCAGATCGTCCACGGCACGACGCTCGTCACCAACATCGTGATCGAGCGCAAGGGCGCGAAGATCGGCCTCATCACCACGCGCGGCTTCCGCGACAGCCTCGAGATGGGGCGGGAGATGCGCTACGACCTGTATGACTTGTTCCTCGAAAAGCCGGAACCGCTGGTGCCGCGCCCGCGCCGCCATGCCGTGACGCAGCGGCACGACGCGCATGGCGTGGAACGCCTGGCGCTGGATGAGGCCGAAGTGCGGGACGCCGCCCGCGCGCTGCGTGACCAGGGGGTGGAGGCGCTGGCGATCTGCTTCCTGCACAGCTACCTCGACCCCAGCCATGAACGCCGCGCTCGGGAAATCGTGGCGTCGGAGTTGCCCGGCATTCCCGTCACGCTGTCCTCCGATGTCGCGCCGGAAATCCGCGAATACGAACGCGCGAATACGGCCTGCGTGAATGCCTATGTCACGCCGCTGATGGACCGCTACCTCGCGGTGCTGGAAGCCACGCTGAAGGCGCGGGGCCTGGGCGGGCCGTTGCACCTGATGCTCTCGGCCGGCGGCATCGCGACGGTCGGCTATTCCCGCGCCAATCCCGTTCAGTTGATCGAAAGCGGCCCCGCCGCCGGCGCGACGGCGGCGATGCATTACGGCCGCATCGCCGGCGTCGCCGACATGATCTCCTTCGACATGGGCGGCACCACGGCGAAGATGTGCCTGATCGAGAAGGGCGAGGCCGAGCATTCCTCGACGTTCGAGGCCGCCCGCGTCCGCCGCTTCCGCAAGGGCTCCGGCCTGCCGCTGAAGGTGCCGGTGATCGACCTCATCGAGATCGGCGCCGGCGGCGGTTCCGTCGCGCAGGTCAATGCGATGGGGTTGATGGTCGTCGGCCCCGAAAGCGCCGGCTCCGTCCCCGGCCCCGTCTGCTACAACCGTGGCGGCACGCGCCCCACCGTGACGGATGCGGATCTGCTGCTCGGCTATCTCTCGCCCGATTATTTCCTCGGCGGCGAGATGGCGCTGGACCGCGCGGCGGTGGAACGCGCGATGCAGGAGCATCTGGCCGGCCCGCTCGGGATGAGCGTTCTGGAGGCGGCCGCCGGCATCCATGCCATCGTCAACGAGAACATGGCCGCGGCGACGCGCATGTATGTCGCGGAGAAGGGCCGGGACCCCCGGCGGTACGCCATGCTCGCCTTCGGCGGTGCCGGCCCGGTCCACGCCTATGGCCTCGCGAAATTGTTGAAACTTTCTCGGGTCATCGTGCCGCAGGGCGCGGGGGTGGCCTCCGCGCTCGGTTTCCTTGTCGCCGCCCCGGCGATCGACCTCGTGCGTTCCGGCGTGCAGCGATTGAACGCCGTCGAATGGCCCGCGATCGGTGACAAATTCGCGGCGATGGAGGAGGAAGCGCGGCGGATGCTGGAGGATGCGGGTGCCGCGCCGGGGGATGTGACGTTCCGCCGCAGCGTTGATATGCGCTATGCGGGCCAGGGCTTCGACATCGCCGTGCCGCTGCCGGAGATCGTCGATCCCGTGGCGGTGGAAACCGCCTTCCTCGACACCTACCAGCGCCTGTTCGACCGCCGCATCACCGGCGTGCCGATGGAGGTGCTGTCCTGGCGCCTCCACGCCACGGCATCCCGCCCCGGCGTGCCGGAAGGCATCGCGGCACCCGCCGGCGATGGCCCCGCGCTGAAGGGCCATCGGAAGGTGTGGTTCGCCGAAACCGGCATGGCGCCCTGCGCGGTCTATGACCGCTATCGCCTGGTGCCGGGCCAGCGCATCCCGGGCCCGGCCGTGGTGGAGGAACGCGAATCCACCGTGGTCATCGGCCCTGACGCCGCCTTCACCCTCGATCCGCATGGCAACCTGCTGATCGATATCGACGCCTGACGAGGAAACGAAGTCCATGACCAAATCCGCCAGCCATGTGTGGCTCGATGGCAAGCTGGTGCCCTGGGCGGAGGCGACCATGCACGTCTCCACCGAATGCGTGCTGCGCGGCGAGAATGTCTTCGAAGGCATCCGCGCCTATTGGAACGCGGAGGAAGGCCAGCTCTACTGTTTCCGCCACGATGACCACATCGCGCGGCTGCGCCAGGGTGCGCGCATCATGCGCATGACGGTGCCCTACGACAACGCGACCATCGCCACCGCCTCGCTCGAATTGATCCGCGCCTGCGGGTATCGGGAGACGATCCACTACCGCCCCGTCGTCTATTTCGCCGAGGGCGAACTGACGCACTATTTGCCGAGCGAAATCCGCACGGGCTTCTTCATCCTCGCCTTCGCCATGCCGTCCAAGCCCACCATCAACACCGGCGTGAAAAGCTGCATCAGCACCTGGCGCCGCAATAGCGACCTGTCCTCCCCCTCTCGGGTCAAGGCCGGCAGCAACTACCACAATTCCCGCCTCGCCTATGTCGAGGCGCGGCTCGCCGGCTTCGGCCCGCCGGTCATGCTCAATGCCGCCGGCAAGGTGGCGGAAGGGCCCGGCGCCTGCATCATGATGATGCGCGGCGGCAAGCTCATCACCCCGCCGATCACCGCCGATATCCTTGAGTCCATCACGCGCGAGACCATCATGGAACTCGCGGAGAAAGAGCTTGGCCTGACGGTGGTGGAGCGCGAGGTCGATCGCTCCGAGCTCTATATCTGCGACGAGGCCTTCTTCTGCGGCAGCGGCGCCGAAGTGCTGCCCATCGCCTCCATCGACCACTATGAGATCGGCGACGGCACGCCCGGCCCGGTGACCCGCCAGTTGCAGCAGCTGTACTTCGACGCGGTGCGCGGCAAGCTGCCGCAATACCGGCACTGGCTGACGCCGGTCTACGCCAAGGCGGCCGGCTGATGACGCGCTCGGTTGGCCTACTGATCGCCGAAAGCCTCGCCGCGCAGGGCGTGGACCTGATGTTCTGCGTGCCGGGGGAAAGTTTCCTCGGCCTGACGGACGCGCTGGTCGATGTGCCGCAGCTCCGCCTCATCGTCTGCCGGCATGAAGGGGGTGCATCCTTCATGGCCGTCGCGGATGGACGGATGCGTGCGGGCAAGGCGGGCGTCTGCCTCGTCTCCCGCGGTCCCGGCGTGTCCAATGCGATGATCGGCCTGCAGGCGGCCTTCCACGATGCCGTGCCGATGGTGCTGCTGATCGGCCAGGTGGAACGGCGGGAGATCGGTCGCGGTGCCTTGCAGGAGCATGACTACGGCAAGTTCCTCGCCGATGTGACCAAGGCCGTCATCCCCGTGACCATGGCCTCCCAGGCCTCGGAGGCGATCGCCCGCGCCTTCCACATCGCGGAGGCCGGCACGCCCGGCCCCGTCGCCATCGTGCTGCCGGAAGACCTGCTGGATGATGCCGCCGATGGCGTGCCGATGGCGCTGCCGCGCCCGCGCGCCACGCCCGGGCCTTCCGCGCTGCAACTCGATGAACTCACCGAACGCCTGGCCCGCGCCGAGCGCCCGCTAATGCTCGTCGGTGGCGCGATGGATGGCACGTCAGCGACGCTCGAGAATTTGCGCCTGTTCGCGGAGGCGTGGTCGCTGCCGGTGTCCCCCACCCATCGCCGACCGCATCTGTTCGACAGCCACCACCCGCACTACTCCGGCTATATCGGCAACCGCATCCAGGCGCCGCTGCTGGCTGCGATGAAGGAAGCGGATTTGATGATCGCACTGGGGGAACGGATGACCGATGTGGTCAGCCAGTCCTACAGCTTCCCCGCCGCGCCGGACCCGCAGCTTCCCTTCGTGCATGTCTGGCCGGACCCGGCCGAATTGAACCGCGTGTTCCGCGCGGACATGCCGATCTGCGCCGACCCCGCGCTGGTGGTGGAAGCCCTGCTGCGTCGCACGCCGCCCGCGGTGCCGGAAGGCCGGGCCGCATGGATCGCGCGGCTGCACGGCATCCATCGCGGCCTGATGAAGCCGGTGTGGGAACCGGCGCCGGATGGCGTGAACTTCTCCGCCCTCTGCATCGCGGTCGCCGAACGCATGGCCGCCGATGGCGTACTGACCACCGATGCCGGCAATTTCACGAGTTTCGTGCACCGGCATATTCCCTTCCGGCCGGGGCAGCTTTTCCTTGGCTCGCCGGTCGGGGGCATGGGGGCGGGGATGCCGATGGCGGTGGCCGCCAGCATCCGCCACCCCGGCCGCCAGGTCGTCGCCGTGGTCGGCGATGGCGGCGCGCTGATGACCGGCAACGAGATCGCGACGGCGATGCGCCATGGCAGCGCGCCGGTGCTGCTGGTGCTGGACAACCGCACCTATGGCTCGATCGGCATGCACCACGAGAACCGCTACCCCGGCCGCCCCTTCGCCGAGGCCGCCGATCTCGTGAACCCCGATTTCGCCGCCTGGGGCCGCGCCTTCGGGGCGGAGGGCTTCACCATCCGCACGGAGGCCGAGATCGCCCCCGTGCTGGACGCCGTCATGGGCCCGCGGAAGGTGCCCGCTGTGGTGCATGTGCATGGCTCGGCCATGCAGGTCACGGCCTTCCGGCGCAGGAAGGCCGTGTGACAAAGGCTGACCGGTCCTCTGACCGGTCCGGGCGCCCGAACGGGCGCCGCCGCTCATGCGGCGAAGCCAAGGAAACCGGAGGTTTCCGCCCGGCGTCTGAGGGGGCCTCAAATGATTCTTCATTTGAGGCCGCTGGTATCGATGGCTATGCCGTCCAGGCCGCCATCGTCGCGCGGGCGCATTCATGCATCACGGTCAGCGCCCGCTGCGTCACCGGCACGCCGTGGACGAACAGGTTCTCGCCACCTTGGCGCATGCGGTCCAGCTTGATGATCGCCTGGTCGAAATAGGCGTGGTTCGACAGGAACACGTCGACGCCCCGCTGCCCCGCGATGTCGCGCGCGCGGGCCGTGCCGTCGATGTAGCTCTGCAGGCGCGGGATATGGTCCGGCTGCCGCCGGAAATTGAAGGAGGTGCCGCCCCACAGCATCGCGCGATGCGTGGCGTTGCCCCGCTTCAGGTCGAAGATCAGCGAGATCGTGCCGCGGGTATGGCCCGGCGTGGAGATCACCTGCACCACCGTATCGCCGAGGCGCACCTCGCTGCCGTCGCTGACGGAAATGTCACGGCGCGGCGGGCGGCCGAGTTCCGGCCGGTCGAATTCCAGGCGGCCTGACTCCATCATCTGCCAATCCGTCTCGCTCGCCACCACGCGGGCGCCGTAGCGGCGCGTGAAGTGGCCGCAGCCGCCGTAGTGGTCGGCATGTCCGTGGGTGACGATCACCATTTTCACCTGCGCGGGGTCGAGGCCGAGCCGTTTCAGACCGCCCTCGATGTCGCGTTCCGCCATGGCGTCATGGTCCATGCCATCGATCAGGATGATGCCGTCGGACGTGACCAGCGCCCAGGCGCTGACCCAATGGTTGCCGAGGAAGACCAGGTTGTCGAAGGCGCGGGCCGGTGGCGGCGAAGGGATCGCGCGCTGCTCATCCGGTGTGGGCAGGCGGAGCCCCGGCGTCGGCGCCGCTTCCTCGCCCAATCGGAGCAGATGCTTCAGATCCTCCCCCGCCGCCTCCCGCGCCAGGGCCAGGTGCCGCTGCACCACCGGGGATTGCGCGGCCGCCTCGCTCAGGGGCACGCCGGATGCGACGCAGCAGGCGCAGCCCATCGCCAGCAATTGGCGGCGAGAAGGCGCCACCGCCTCCGCCCTAAGCGCCGTCACGGGGCGCCGTTTGAAGAAGTCCATGTCCATCCTCCCTATTCGTCGCCGTCGCTGCGTGGCGCCGGTCTTCTGTATCGGCACAATCTGCTCCCGGAACATCGCACCGGCCAGGGGGAATCCTGGGGCGGGACGGTGGCGCGGCCGGGCACCTTCCCAAACCCCGGCCTTCTGCCCTACCCATGCCTGGGACGGTCTGGGGAAGACGATGGACGAGGTCGAGTGCGTGGTGGTGGGCGCGGGTGTCGTGGGCCTCGCCGTGGCGCGCGCCCTGGCGCTGTCGGGGCGAGAAGTGCTGGTGCTGGACGCGGCGGAGGGCATCGGCACCGAAACCTCATCCCGCAACAGCGAGGTCATCCACGCCGGCATCTACTACAAGGCCGGCAGCCTGATGGCGAAGGCCTGCGTCGCCGGCCGGAAGAAGCTCTATGCCTATTGCGCCGAGCACGGCGTGCCGCACCGCAATTGCGGCAAGCTGATCGTCGCGACCAGCGAGGCCGAGGCCCAGCAACTCGATGGCATCCGTCAGCGCGCAGCGCTGAATGGGGTGGATGATCTGCGCTTCATCTCCGGTGCCGAGGCCCGCGCGATCGAGCCGATGCTGACCTGCACGGCGGCACTCGTTTCCCCCTCCACGGGGATCGTGGACAGCCACGCCTTCATGCTGGCGATGCAGGGCGAGGCGGAGCACGCAGGTGCGATTTTCGCCTTCCACGCGCCGGTGGAGGGCGTGGTGGTGACGAATGCCGGCTTTGCGTTGGATGTCGGCGGGGCGGAGCCGATGCGGATCGGCTGCCGCATGCTGGTGAATGCCGCCGGGCTGCACGCCCCGGCACTCGGCCGGCGTATCCAGGGCCTGAGGCAGGACCACGTCCCGCCCGCCTACTACGCCAAGGGCAACTACTTCACGCTCGCGATGAAATCCCCGTTCAGCCGGCTGATCTATCCCGTGCCTGTGCCGGGGGGCCTGGGCACGCATCTGACGATCGATCTTGGTGGCCAGGCGCGCTTCGGGCCTGATGTCGAATGGATCGACAGCATCGAATACAGCGTCGATCCGAAGCGCGGCGACAGCTTCTATGAGTCGATCCGCCGCTGGTGGCCGGAACTGCCGGAGGGTGTGCTGGCACCCGGCTATTGCGGCATTCGCCCCAAGACCGTGCCGAAGGGCGCGCCCGCGCAGGATTTCGTCATCCAGGGCCCCGCGGTGCATGGCGTGCCGGGCCTGGTCAACATGTTCGGCATCGAGAGCCCCGGCCTGACGGCCTCGCTGGCGTTGGCGGAGGAGGTGATGGCCGCCTTCACCTGAAAAGCCCACTCACCCAACCCTCCCCCGCGCGTGCGGGGGAGGGTTGGGTGAGGGCGGGCGG
>CANJXD010000041.1 GCA_947478535.1 Acetobacteraceae bacterium | reverse complement strand
TATCGAGCATCGTCAGATCCGGCTTCAGGGCGCGCATGGCCTCCAGCGCCTGGCGGCCATCGGGGGCCTCCCCGATGATCTCGAAATCCGCGTCGAGGGACAGGGTTTCCCGCACCAGGCGCCGCATCATGGCGCTGTCATCCACCACCAGTACGCGGCGCCGCGCGCCCGAGACCGACGCCGGCCCGGCGGCCTGCGGCGCTGGAAGATCATGCCCCGCCGCGGCAATGGCACGGCCGTGCGCCAGCAGCGCGGCGGCAACCGGTGGCAGGGACCCGGCCTCGAAGGGATCGGCGGGCACGCCATCGAGCATCGCCCGCAGCGAGGCGATGCCCAGCGCCGCGGCCATGCCACGCAGCGAATCGGCGGCACGCAGCGCGGCGGGGGCATCCCCGGCGGCGGAGAGCTTCACGCAGGCCGCCTCGAATTCGGGGGCGAAGGCCTCCAGCATTTCCGCATCCAGCGGAGGGGCCTGCGGTTCCGGCGCGGCGGCGGCGGCTTCCGGTGGCGGCAGGTCATCCCCGGCTTCCAGGATGCGCGCGGCCTGCGCGGCCATCAGACCAGCCAGGGCATGCAGCCCGGCCGCGTCGAAGGGATCGAGCAGCGGCAGGGCGCGGTCCAGCATCCCCCGCAGGGAAGCGAGCCCCGCCGCACCGGCCAGGGCGCGCAGCCCATCCAGCGCCCGCTGCGCGGCGGCGTCCTCCCGCACCGCGGCGAGCTTGGCGCAAGCGGCCTCGAATTCCGGCAGGAAGGCTTCCAGGATCTCCCGGTCGAGGCTCGGCGCCGGGGCTGCCGGCACGGGCGGCGGTTCGGCGGGGGGCGCCGGGGCGGCGGCTTCGACATCGGCGCCGGCCGCGCCGATCGCCAGGGCCTGCCGCGCCAGCGCCTCGGCGGCGGCATGCAGGGCGGGCAGGTCCAGCGGATCGAGCGCCAGCGCCGCGTCCTCGACCATGCGGGAGAGGGAGGCGGCGCCGAGCGCCCCGGCCATGGCGCGGAGCTGGTCCAGCGCCCGCTGGGCGGAGGCGGCGTCCCGCACCATGGCGAGGCGCACGGCCTCGGCCTCGAATTCCGGGACGAAGGCGTCGAGCAGGTCCCGATCCAGGCTCATTCTTGAGCACTCACGGCAGCTTTTCCTTCGCCAACGCCTGCACGCGGCGGCCGAGCCCGGCGGGATCGGCGGTTTCCACCGTCAGCCCGGCCTCGATCACCGCGCCGGGCATGCCGGCAACGACACAACTCGCGGGTGACTGGGCCAGGACGGGCATCCCCCTCTCCTGCATCGCGCGGGCACCGACCTCACCATCCCGCCCCATGCCCGTGAGGATCACGCCGAGCGCGCGGCGGGCCACCAGGGCGGCGGAGTGGAACAGCAGATCGACCGAAGGATGCACCGGAGACGGCCCGGGCGCGAGGCGCAATGCGAGGCCACCATCCCCACCGGCCCGGCGCGCCAGGTGGCCGTCCGTCCCGCCGGGGATCACCGTGACCTCCCCGGGTTGGAGGATCTGCCCGGCCTTGCCGACACCCACCGGCACGCCGGACAGCCGCGCCAGGTGCTGCGCGAGGTCAGGCGCCAAATCCGCCGGCATGTGCTGGGCGACCACGCAGGGCACCGGTAGCCGCCCGGCCGCCGAGAGGAAGGCCGCCAGCGCATCCGGCCCGCCAGTGGAAGCGCCGACCACCACCACGTCGCAACCGCCGGAGGCGCGGATGATCCGCACCGGCGGCGCGGCGCGGGCGGCCGGCGCGGCCTTGGCGCGCTGGCCCGCCCAATGGCGCAGCCGGCCGCGCAATTCCTTGTCCAGCATGCCGAGATCGACGCCGCCGAGATCGCCATTCTTGCAGAGGTAGTCCACCGCACCGCGATCCAGCGCCGCCAGCGCCGTGGCCGACCCGTCCCGCGTGTGGTGGCTGACCATCAGCACCGCGGGCGGGTCCGGCAGCGCCATGACGCGGCGCGTCGCCTCCAGCCCATCGAGCTTCGGCATCTCCACATCCATCGCGATGACATCGGGGCGGAGCTTCGCGGCCTGCTCCACCCCGGCCTCCCCATCCGCGGCTTCGCCCACAACGCGCAGATCGCCATCGGCCTCGATGATCCGGCGCAGGGCAAGCCGCATGAAACTGCTGTCATCAACGACCAGCACACGGATCATGGCGCGCGGCCCAGCACGGCGGCTCGGCAGATCGGCAGCGGCGCATCCTGGAATTCGGCGATCGCGGCGACCAGGCCATCCCCCGCCACGGCCGCGATCAGCCGTTCCGGAATGCGGCGCAACCCCGTGACCATGCTGACCGCCAGCGCGATCGGCCGCGCGCCCGTCAACCGCAGCAGCGGCGCTTCGGCCCCCGGGCCGGCCAGCACCGGCGCCAGGCCCATCCTTTCCCCGGCATCCAGCACCGGCAGCACATCCCCTCGATGGGCGGTGACGCCCCGGAAGGCGCTGAGCCGTCCCTCCGGCGCCGGCGTCGGCGCAATGGGGGGGATGACCGCCCAGACATCCTCGACCGGCAGGGCGAAGGGCTGGCTACCGGCAGCGCAAACCAGCAGGGCGCGGGACGGCTCGGGCATCGGCGGCGCGGGGGCCTGGCCCATCGGCGCGGCGGACAGCGCGGCCAGGGCCGAATCCAGGCGCACGGCCAGGGTTTCCTCGCCGGGCCGGGCGGGGCCGATCCGCACGCAGGGCAGGCCGAGGCGGCGGCCGGCATGGCGGAACAGCACCAGCAGGCTCGGCGCTTCGCCGCCGGGAGGAAGGGCGGTCTCGGCCGCCCAGCCGGGGTCCAGCACCATCACCGGCGCGCCGCCGGCCACGGCGTAGCCGAGGGCGGCGATGCCCGCGCCGGGGGCGGGGCGCAGCGGCGGCATCGGCACCACGCGTTCCAGCGCCGCGAAGGGCAGCACCAGCCGCAGCGGGCCGAGTTCGGCCGCCATGGCGACCAGGCGCGCCCGCGCGGCCCGCACGGGAACCGCCCATCCACCGCCATCCGCCGCCTGCGCGGCGGGGGGCGGGCGGGTGCCGAGACGGGCGGGCAGCAGTGGCAGCGCGCCGGGGGGCGCCTGGTCCAGGAAAGCGTCTCCGGCCACCACCATGCGCCCGCCGGGCCCATCGATGACCACCCAGGCCTCGCCACCGGGCAGGCCGGGTTCCGCCGCCATGACCGGCACCGCCTGGCCACCGAGCACAGCGATGCCGAGCATGCCGCCGGCGGCCAGCGGCGCCGGGCGCAGGCGTACGGGTGCCGCATGCTCCGCGCCAGGCGGCAGCAGCCAGGCGCGCCCACCGGCGAGCAGCGCTTCAGGCATCGGCTTCCTCCCGCCGCCAGATGCCGACGATATCCCGCGACCAGGGGCGGAGGCCGAGGCCGGGGGGAGGCGAATCGGTCGGGCCGAGCAGCAATGCGCCGCCGGGACGGAGCGCCGCGACGAGCTGGCGGATCACCGCCTCCCGCCCTTCGGCCGTCATGTAGATCAGCACGTTGCGGCACAGGACGGCATCGGCTTCCCCCTGGCGGAGGCGGCAATCCAGCAGGTTGGCGCGGCGGAAGGCGACACCGGGGCGAAGCCGCTCCGCCGGCTCGAACCAGCCATCGGCGATATCGAGCAGCGCGCGATCAGCCTCCCTCACCTCCCGCAGCGCATCGGGCGGGCCGAGGCGGTAGCGGGCGGCGGCGGCGGCTTCCAGTGCGGGGCGGGAGACATCGATGCCGAGAACGCGCCAGGGCTGGCCGCTGGCTTCCGCGATCATCGCCAGCGTCCAGGCCTCCTCCCCCGTCGCGCAGCCCGCGGAGACGAAGGATAGCGGCCGGCCGGGGTGCCCATCGGTCAGCGCCGGCAGCACCTGGCCGCGAAACGCGTCCAGCTGCGGCGCCGCGCGGAACATCCGCGTCTCCTGCACCGTCACGGCATCCAGCAGCGCGGCCCAGTCGGGATGGTCGATGCTCGGCCGGTCGAATGGCAGGCGGGCGACCAGCGCGGCAGCGCGGACCAGCCGGTTCATCAGCACATCGGAAGGCGCGAAGCCCGCGAGCTGGGCGAGCCCGTCCATCGCGGCACCGAAGGGCGGCGCCGCCAGGGCATGCGACCCATTATCCGGCATGGCGACCGCGCCCCTCGGGGTGGTCGCGGGTCAGCCGGAGGCATCCAGCACGGCAGTCAGCCGGTTGCGGCCGTCTTCCCGGCTGTAGCTCAGCGTCTTCGTCATCTTCTGCACGAAGTGCACGCCGAGGCCGCCAATATCGCGGTCTTCCAGCGCAGCATCGGTATCCGGCGCGGCATGGGCGAGCGGGTCGAAGGGCCGGCCATCATCTTCCACCGTCGCGATCACCTCGCTGCCTTCCTGGCGCACGGTCACGGCCACGAAGGTCGCGCCATCCGCGCCCGTGCTGCCATGCATGGCGACATTGGCGGCAAGTTCCTCCACCACCACCGCGAGGCGATGCGCGGTCTTTGGCGACAGGCCCGCTTCCTCGGCGAAACCCTCCAGCGCATCGAGCAGGCGGGGCACTTCTTCCGTATCCGGCGGTATTGTCAGGGCGAGCGCTGGCGACACGTCGTCTCTCTGAATAAGGCCTCTTGCCGGGGACGTTAGCCGTGCGCGCGGCACTTGTCGCGCCCTTCCCCGCAACTCCGCTCATCTCCCTGGAGAATGGCCTTTCGGCGGTGCCTCCCCAGGTGGGGTTACCAGGCGGTGTTCACAGCACGTCAATCACTGACGCAGACATCATGGTGGCCGGGCCAGCCTGCTGAAGGGACACCATGAACCTGCTTGCATCCCTTCTGGGGGGGCTCGGGCTTTTCCTCGTCGGCATCAAGGCCGTCGGCGCCAATCTCCAGCAATTCGCGGGGCGGCGGATGCGCCAGGTGGTGGGGCGCGCCACCGGCAACCCGCTTTCCACCGCCGCAACCGGCGCGCTGATGGGCGCAGTCACCCAAAGCAGCAATGCTGTCACCTTCATCGCGACCTCCATGGTCCAGGCCGGGATGCTGCCGTTGCGCCGTGCCATGCCGATCGTCGCCTTCTCGAATGTTGGCACCGCCGGGCTGGTGATGCTGGCGACCATCGACACGCATCTCGCGGTGCTGTGGCTGGTCGCCCTCGTCGGCTTCATGACGGCCTTCAACCTTGACCGTCGCGGTGCCTTCAAGCCGGTGCTGGGCACGTTGCTGGGGCTCGGGCTGCTATTCCTCGGCCTCGACATGATGAAGATCGGCTCCTCCGCGCGGGACGACATGCATGCGCTGAACGCGATGCTGGAAGCCGGCGGCGGCGCGGCGCTTGGCCTCGCCCTGCCGTTCCTGGCCGCGGCGGTGGCGACGGTCGTGGCGCAATCCTCCTCCACCATCACCATCCTGGCGCTGACGCTGAATGCCGCCGGGCTGCTCGATTTCGAACAGGCGGCTTCGGCGATGTACGGGGCCTCGCTCGGCTCCGGCGGCGCGGTGCTGCTGCTGTCGGGGAGCCTGTCCGGCGCGGCGCGGCGGCTCGCCCTGCACCAGACGATCGTAAAATGCGCCGGTGCGCTGCTGTTCCTACTTCTGCTCGTCGTCGAGCAGATGACCGGGACGCCGCTGCTGCTGGCGGCGACGGGCCTGCTGGCGGAGGATGCCGACCACCGCCTGGGCTGGCTGTTCCTGCTGCTGCAACTCGCCTCCGCCCTGGTCGTCGCGCCCTTCGGTCCGCACATGGAGCGGCTGCTGACGCGGCTTTCGCCGGAGACGGCGGTGGAGACGCTGTCGCGCCCGCGCTTTCTCTACGACCAGGCGCTGGCCGATGCGCCGACCGCGCTCGACCTGGTGAAGCTGGAACAGGCCCGGCTGCTGGAACGCCTGCCGACCCTGATCGACCCGCTGCGGGAGGAACCGGAAGGAGCGGGCCCGGCCCGGCGGGAGCTGATGGAAGCCGCGACGGCGCTGGAGCGCGGTGTCGGCGCCTTCCTCGCGGAACTTCTGGGGCGAGGGTGCGACCGCGCACAGATGGACCGCGCCGTGGCGCTCGAAGCCTCCATGGCAAGCATGGTCGCGCTGCGGGAAACGCTCGGCGAATTCGGCGACAGCGTCGAGACCTGCCGCGCCCAGCCGGGCGCGGAGGCGCTGCTGCCGCTGCTGCACCGGCTGGCGGAATCGCTGCATCTGCTGCTCGGTCAACTGGCGGAGCTCGCGGCAAGCGGCGATGCGGAGGATGCGGCGCAGTTGCGGGCGCTCACCTCCGACCGCGGCGCCATGATGGATGGGCTGCGCCGGCGCCTCGCGCGCAGCGAGCCTACCCTCGCCTATGGCGTGCAGGACGTGCTGTTCCGCGCCACCGCGCAGTTCGAACGCGCCGTGTGGCTGACGGGGCGGCAGGCACTGCTGCTGGCGCCCCAGGGCGGATAGAAGGCTGGGTGGCTAGAGGGCTGGGCTGCGCCGATGGCGAAGCCCAGCCGAAGCGTGACTACCGGTTCAGCAGCCGCCAGATGCGTTCCGGCGTCAGCGGCATGTCCACATGCGAAACGCCCAGCGCCTCGCTGGCGGCGGAGACGATAGCCGGTGGCGCACCGCAGGCGCCCCCCTCCCCCGCGCCCTTCACGCCGAGATCGTTGATCGGCGTCGGCACGATGTTGAAGTCGATCGCGAGGTCCGGCAGGTCATCGGCGCGCGGCATCGCGTAGTCCTGGAAGGTCGCGGTCATGAACTGGCCGCTTTCCGCGTCATAGACCGCGTTCTCCAGCACCGCCTGGCCGAGCCCCTGGGCGATGCCGCCATGCGACTGGCCATGCACCAGCATCGGGTTGATGACGTTGCCGACATCATCCACCGCCGCATAGCCGACGACGCGCAGCCGCCCCGTCTCCGGGTCGATCTCCACTTCCGCGACATGGCAGCCATTGGGGAAGTTGCATTCCGTGCTGCGCTTGTAGAGCACGCGCTCATCGAGCCCCGGCTCCTCCCCTACCGGCAGTTGCGCGGGGTCGAGCGAGGCGGCGGCGACGCGCTTCCAATCGACGGCGGGGTCCGTGCCAGCGACGCTGAAGCGGCCGCGATGGAATTCGATATCGGCCAGGCCGGCTTCCAGCAGATGCGCCGCGATCCGCTTCGCCTTGGCGAGCACGGCCTCCGAGGCGCGGGAGGTGGCGACGCCACCCATCTGGGAGGACCGGCTGCCGCCGGTGCCGAAGCCCTGCTCGACCGTATCCGTATCGCCCTGCACCAGCTCGACATCCTCGAAGGGAATGCCGAGCCTGGCATGGACGATCTGCGCGAAGGCCGTCTCGTGCCCCTGGCCGTGGCTGAAGGTGCCGACATGCAGCCGCACCTTGCCATCCGCGCCCATGTTGAGCCGCGCCCATTCCTGCGGCTGGCCGCCGGAGGCCTCGATGAAATAGCCGATGCCGATGCCGCGCAGCTTGCCCTCGGCGGCAGCGGCGGCCTTGCGGGCGGGGAAGCCATCCCAATCCGCGAGCTTCAACGCCATCGCCTGGGTGCCGGCGAAATCGCCGCTGTCCAGCACGTTGCCGACGCAGTTGGTGTAGGGCATCTGGTCGTCGCGGATGAAGTTGCGGCGGCGGATTTCATCCTTGCCGATGCCGAACAGCCCGGCGCCGACATCGAGCAGGCGCTCAATCGTATAGGCGATCTCCGGCCGTCCGGCGCCGCGATAGGCATCGGTGGGCACGGTGTTGGTGAAGACGCAGCGCACCTGCATGTGCACGGCCTGCAGGTCATAGACCGTGCCGGCGATGCGCGCGCCGGCGATGGTCGGGATGCGCGGGCCCATGTCGAACAGATAGGCGCCCATGGCGGCGAGCGTCTGCACCCGCATGCCGAGCGCCTTGCCCTTGGCGTCGAAGGCCATTTCCGCCTTGGTGACGTGGTCGCGGCCATGTGGGTCGCAGACAAAGGTCTCCGTGCGGTCGGAGCGCCACTTCACGGGCCGGCCGAGCTTCTTCGCCGCCCAGAGCACCATGCCGGATTCCGGAAAATTCTTGCCCCTGAGGCCGAAGCCGCCGCCGACATCGGGGGAGATCACGCGGATCTTCTCCATCGGCACGTTGAAGGCATATTTCGCGAGGGATTCGCGCACCTTCATCACGCCCTGGCTCGGGCTGTGCAGTTCGTAGCGATCGCGTTCCACATCGAAGCGGCCGATGGCGACGCGGGGTTCCATCGGATTGCCGACGACGCGGTTCTGCACGAGTTCCACGGTGGCGATGGTGTGCGCCTTGGCGAAGGCCTCCTCCGCCTCCTGCTGCCGCCCGTTGGTCCAGTGGACGCAAAGGTTGTTGCCGTGCTCGTCCCAGATCACCGGAGCGTCCGGCTCCAGCGCGCGACCGGTCTCGGTGATGGAGGGGAGCGGCTCGTAGTCGATCTCCACCAGCTCGCAGGCGTCCTGCGCCTGGGCGCGGGTTTCGGCGATGATGGCGACGACGGGGTCCCCCACGAAGCGCACACGCTCGGTCTGGAGGATGGTGCGCGGGGGCGCGAATAGCGGCTGGGTGCCGGCCATCGGGTTGATCTCGACCATCGTCGGGAACAGCCCGATGCCATCCGCCGCCGCATCATGCCCCGTCAGCACCATCAACACGCCGGGCGCCTGGCGCGCGGCGGTGACATCGAGCGAGAGGATCTTCGCATGCGCATGCGGCGACCGCAGGATGGAGAGATAGGCCTGGCCGTCGATGTTGATGTCATCGGTATAGGTGCCACGACCGGTGAGGAGGCGAACATCCTCCTTCCGTCGCACGGGCTGGCCGATGCCGAACTGATCCGTGACCTGGTCCACGGCGTATCCCCTTATTGCTTGCGTGCGAGCGCGAGCGCGGCCGCGCTCTCACCCGCGATACGGCCGAGCGTGATGGCGCTCAGCAATCCATTACCGGAGAGATAGCCGGAAGCCTCCGGCCCGCTCACGCCACAGGCGGCGCCCCCGGCGGCGAACAGATGCGGGATGAGCCCGCCGCCGGCGCGCCGGACGCGCGCGGCTTCATCGACGACGAGCCCACCCTGGCTGTGGAACAGCGCACCGGTGACCCGCACCGCGCAATAGGGCGGCGCGAGCTGCGCGATGCCCGACCAGTTGCGTCCGAAGCCATCCACGCCGCCCGCCTGCTTCCAGCCCGCGACATCGGCGAAGGCCTGGAGGAAGGTGTCTTCCGGCAGCTTCATCGCGCGGGCAAGCGCCTCGGGCGTGTCCGCGGTGATGATGGCGCCCTGGGCCTGCGCCTGGCGAAAATCCTCGAACTGCGCGGTGATGCCGGCGATGCGGCTATCGAAGACGTCCCATGCCACGGCGCCGGGCTGGGTCATGACGGCGACGCCCGCTTCGGAATAGCCGCTGCTTTCGTTCCAGAAGCGCCGGCCTTCCACATTCACCTGGAAGCCGCCTTCCATGATGACGGCCCAGGAGACGAGGATGCCCTGCGGGTGGGCCACGGACCCATGGCCCTGATGGCCCGTCATATCGCGCAACTCGGCGCCGAGCTGCTCACCCCAGGACAGCGCCTCCCCCTCATTGCCGGGATGCCCGAAATGCACGGCATCGACGAGGTCCGGGATGTACTTCCGCACCAGCGCCTTGTTGCCGGCATAGCCGCAGCAGGCGAGGACGATGGCGCTGGCGCCGATCCGCTCCACGCTGCCATCCGGGCGCTCGGCCACGATGCCACGCGGCGTGCCGGTGGCATCGGTGATGAGGGTGGTGACGCGCGCTTCGGTCAGCAGCGGCACGCCAGCGCCCTCCGCCGCGCTGCGCAGCCGGTCCACAAGCTCCGCGCCGCTGCGGCTCGGCAGGCCGTGCATGCGGCGATGGGTGTGGCCGGGATAGGAGAAGTCATGCACCACGGAAAAAGCGAGGCCGTAGCGATCGGCGAGCCATTCCACAGTGCGCCCGGCGTGGTCCGCCACCGTCCGCACCGTCACGGGCTCGGCCTGGCCATGCGCCTTCTTCTGGATGTCGCGGGCGAAGGTCTCGGCATCGTCGATGATGCCGTGTTCGCGCTGGAAGCGGGTGCCGGCTGCGGGGATGAGGCCGGCGGAAAGGCTGGTGGACCCCCGCGGCACCGGGTCCCGTTCCAGCACCAGCGGTTCCACGCCGGCGGCCTGGCAGGCCAGCGCCGCGGTCAGCCCCGCGGCGCCGGCGCCGATGATGGCAACGGGCACCTCGATATCGAAGGCGGGATCGGCCTCCGCCACCACGCGCCCGATGCTCATGCGAGCTTCGCCAACTCATCGGCGATGGTGCTGATCCGCGCCACGGAGCGCAGCGCCTCGATCGCGGTGTCGTGCAGTTCCTGGGTGAAGGCGGCGCAGGCGTCTTCCAGCACCGTCACCTCGAATTCCCGGACATGCGCGCCCCGGACAGTCGAGGAGACACCGCCATTCGTCACGATGCCGCTGACCAGCAGCTTGCGGACGCCGGCCTTGCGGAGCACCCATTCAAGCCGCGTCTGGTAGAAGGCGTCATAGCCCACCTTCTCCACCGGCAGGTCGGACGGCGCGAGTTCCTCCACCACCTGATGCCCCCATCCCCCCATGACGAAGTCGCCCTTCTTCAGAAAGGGGCGCATCGCCTTGAGATGCGGGTCGATCCAGGGCTCCCCGCCCTTCGCCGTGAACAGGGTGAAGTGCGTCGAGGCGATCCAGCCGCCCTTGGCCCGCATGGCATCCGCCAGCGGCTTGAGCCGCGCCGGAATGGCCGCGATGGCCGCCGCGGAATAGCCGGCGCGGCCATAGGCACCGTCGGGATGGATGAAATCGTTCTGCAGGTCGCACAGCAGCAGCGCGGTCTGGCTCAGGGGGATGGCGGCATCGGCCATGGCGTTCAGTCCCGCTCGATGATGAGGTTGCCGAAAGCGTCGGTGCGCGCGACGAGACCGGGATCGACGACGACGGTCGCATCTGGCTGTTCGAGGATCGCCGGGCCATGCACGCGCGATCCCTCGGGCAGGTCGAGCCGCGACCACACCGTCGCGCTGTGCCAGGCACCGTCGAACCAGACGGGGCGGGCGCCACGCGCGGCCTTCTCCACCGTCGCATCCTTCGGCGCCGCCAGCGTCCGCAGGTCGAAATCCGGGCGGATGCCGATGGCGGCCGTCCGCAGCGAGACGATGCGGATGCCAAGCCCCGGCAGCAGCCGGCTGAAGGCGATCTGGTAGGCGGTCTCGAAGGCATTGCGGATGATGGCTTCCGAAACCCCGGTCGTGCCGCCGATGACATGCACGGGCAGCGGCACGCCAACGGTGTGGGTCTGCCCGGCATAGTGCATGTCGAGTTCGAAGCGGAGCTCGACGCGGTCCACCGGCAGCCCTGCGGCATCCACCACCGCGCGGGCGGCTTTCGCTTCCTCCACCATGCGGCGATCCAGCGCCGCGGCATCGATGCCATCGAGGTTGAGGTTGAGGGTCCGCACCTGGTCGTGCCGTACATCGGCGATGACGCAGCCGATGGCACTCGTCACGCCGGGGAAGCGCGGCACCAGCGCGGCCTGCAGGCCCACATCCTTGATCAGCGCGCCGACATGCAGCGCGCCGCCACCGCCGAAGGGAAGGGCCACGAATTTCTGCGGATCATGCCCCCGCTCGATGGACACCAGGCGAATGGCGCCGGCCATCTTCGCATTGGCAACCCGTACCACCGCTTCCGCCGCCGCCATGGCATCGAGGCCCAGCGGCTCGCCGACATGCTTCAGCAGCGCGGCCTTCGCCCCTTCGACATCGAGGCGCGACAGCGCGCCGCCGATGGGCTTGTCCGCATTGATGCGGCCGAGCACGACATTCGCATCCGTCAGGGTCGGCCGCGTGTTGCCCTGGCCGTAGCAGACCGGTCCCGGCCGGCTGCCCGCGCTTTCGGGTCCCACCTGCAGCAGACCGCCACGATCGACATGGGCGATGGAACCGCCACCGGCGCCGATGGTGGTGATCTCGATCATCGGGCTGCGGATGACCAGGCCGAAATCGATGGTGGCCTGGGCGGCCAGCGCCATCTCCCCACCCGCGACGAGGGAGACGTCGAAGGAAGTGCCTCCGAGGTCGCAGGTGATGGCGTTCTCGAAGCCCGCGGCCTTGGCGATGGCCGCCGCCGCGATCACGCCGGCCGCCGGGCCGGACAAGGCGGTGCGCGACGGCACGCCGCGCGCCGTGGCGGTGGACATGATACCGCCATTGGACTGCACGATATGGAAGCGCCCGCCGAAGCCTGCTTCCGCAAGTGCCGCTTCGAGCTTGCCGAGATAGCTCGCCACGCCCGGTTGCAGATAGGCGTTGAGCGCGGTGGTCGAGGCCCGCTCGAATTCCCGGATTTCCGGCAGAATCTCCGAGGAGACGCTGACATGCGGGTTCGGCCAGATCGCCCGCACGGCCTTGGCGGCGGCGGCCTCGTTCACGCCACTGGCATAAGCGTTGATGAAGACGATGGCGCAGGCTTCCGCGCCGAGCGCGAGCAATGCGCGCGCCGCCGCTTCGACGGCCGCGATGTCGACCGGCGTGCGGATCGTGCCATCGGCCAGCGTGCGTTCCGGCACTTCAAGCCGCAGGTCGCGCGGCGTCACCGGCTCGAACTCGCCCCAGAGGCCCCAGGTGTTGCGCCGGTCCCGCCGGCGCATCTCCAGCACGTCGCGGAAGCCCGCGGTGGTGATGACGCCGAGCTTCGCACCCTTGCGTTCCAGCAGCGCATTGGTGCCGACGGTGGTGCCGTGGACGATCGCCTCGAACCCCGCGGGGCCGCCGAGCGCGCGCAGGCCGTTCATGAAGCCCACGGCCTCATCGCCCCGGTTCGACGGCACCTTGGCGGTGCGGAAGCCGCCCGTCGCGGGGTCGAACAGGAAGAGGTCGGTGAAGGTGCCGCCGACATCGACGCCGACGATGGCGCCATTCGCTGAACCGGTCATGCCTGGTATCCGTAGTCGCGCGCTGCACTGTCGGCGGAGACGAAGCCGAGGCGGATATCGCGCGCCACGGCTTCGCGCGGCCGCTGCATCGGGTCTCCCCAGCCGCCGCCGCCCGGGCTTTCGAGCCGCACGCGCTGGCCTGCCTCGATCTTCACGCCGACGATCTTGCTGGCCATCGGCGGCGTGTTCCAGCCTTCCGGCGATTGCCAGGCGAAGGTGTTGAGCGCGGCCGGCGCGCCGCCAGTCACCCCAAACGGCGCGAAGCGGCCGCGTTCGCCCAGCAGCGCCACTTCCGTGGTGCCGGGGGACAGGGCCTCGATCTCATAGATCGCACCGACACCGCCGCGATGGAGGCCCGCGCCGCCGCTATCCGGGCGCAGCGCCCATTGCGTGAACATCACGGGATAGGCGGCTTCCATGATCTCGGCCGGCGGGATCGTCGCCGTGGAGATCGGGTTGTTGGCGTGGTGCAGCCCATCGGATTCCGGGTTGCCGCCAAGCCCGCCGCCAAAGAACGAAAACATCACCCAGCGCGTGCCATCCTTGCGCTGGCCGGACAGCGACAGCGCGTTGATCGTGCCGAAGGGTGCGGCCGTCGCACGTTCCGGCACCGCCTTGCCGAGCGCGCCGAAGATCACGCCGATCAGGCGCAGGATCGTCTCCGTATAGCCGGCGACCGGGCGCGGCGGGCCGACACCGAGCAGGGACGAATCCGGGATGACGAATTCGATCGGCCGCAGCACGCCAGCATTCGCCGGCACATCCGGGAAGGCGTGCTTCAGCGCGACGTAGCAGGCCGCCACCGTCGTCGCGCGGCTGATGTTGATGGGGCCGAGGCAGGCCTCGCTGCTGCGGGAGAAGTCCAGCAGCATCGTCCCGCCCCGCACCACCATGTCGAGCCCGATGACGAGGCGCTCATCCACCACGCCGTCATTGTCGAGGTAATCCTCGAAGGCGTAGTGGCCATCCGGCAGCGCCTCGATCTCCGCCTGCATCAGCGCCGCCGCGCGGTCCGCCAGGGCGGCGAAGGCGGCATCGACCACCGCCTCCCCGCTCTCATCCAGCAGGGATGCGAGGCGACGCTCGCCGAGGTCCAGCGCGTTGAGCTGACCGTTGAGGTCACCCCAGTTCGAATTCGGCACGCGGCTATTGGCCGAGAGGATATCGACCACATCCTGCTGCATCACCCCGGCGCGGAACAGCTTCACCGGCGGGATGCGAACACCCTCCTGATGGCTTTCCGTCGCGCGGGGATTGTAGTTGCCGGGCACATTGCCGCCGATATCCAGCCAATGGCCGACACTGGCGAGCCAGCAGAACAGCTTGCCCTGCCGGAACATCGGCCGCACCAGCCGGAAATCATTCAGATGCGTGCCGCCTTCATACGGATCGTTGAAGATGAAGGTGTCACCGGGTTCCAGCCCCGCGCCGTTCGCCACGCGCTTGATGACGGCCTGCACCGCGAAGGACATGGCGCCGACGAAGATCGGCAGCCCCTTCGTGCCCTGCACCAGCGTGGCGCCCGTCTCGGCGTGGTAGAGGCCGTGGCAGGCGTCACGCGCTTCCGCGATGATCGGGTTGAACGCGCTGCGATAGAGCGTCGCATCCATCTCATCGGCAATCTGCTCCAGCCGCCCCTTGAGGACTGCCAGAGTGACGGGGTCGAGTGTCATCGAGCGAGGAGTTCCACCAAGGCCGAGGCTTCCTTATGGGGGGCGAGTGCGAGGACAGCATCCTCGATCGCGCTGGCGCGGTCCCTGCCATAGACGGGGTCCGCGAGGTCATGAAATTTTTCGCGCACTTCGGCCTCCGTGAAGGGGTCCTCGGTGTCGCCACGATTGGTGGTGACGGCGGCTTCCAGCACTGTGCCGTCCCGCAGCGTGATCGCCACGCTGGCGGGCCGCAGGCCGGGAAGCTGCGCCGTCATCGTCGCATCCTCATCCACCGTGACGAGGCCAGCGAGCGCGCGCGTCACCGGGTCCTCCCGCGCCGGGCCGCGGAAGGCGGGGACGGTCGCGGCGCCGTGGCGGATGAAGGTGGCGATGGCGAAGGGGATGCTGAACTTGGCCGCCAGCATGTTGGGCGCGAGCGGGCTGTCCAGCTGCGCCGCCCAGACATAGGTGCGGACGGCGATGGACTTCACCTGCGCCGGGTCGATCCGCCCGGCCTTGGCGACGATCAACTGCATCGCATCCAGCGCGCCATGGGTGTAGCGGCAGGCGGCGTGGCGCTTGAAGTAGTTGCGCGCCACCTCCCACCGCGTGCCGAGCTCGGCCACCATCTCCGCAGGCTGGAAATCGCTGCCCGCGACCTGGCCGAAGATGGAGGCGACGCCGTCGCGTTCCCCCTCGAAGCCCGCGCGCACCAGGTCCCACACCGTCAGGCCGAGCATGTTGGAGACACCGCAATAGGTGTTCCGCACCGTGCCGCCTTCCAGCATCGTCTTGCGTGAGGTGGCGAGGCCGAGCGTGCTGGCCATGTTGATGACGTGGCGGAATTCCTCCGCCGTCGCACCGTGCAGCTTGGCGATGCCGACGGCGGCGCCAAGCGTGCCCCAGGTGCCGTGCGGGTGCATCGCGACATTGAGCTTGCTGGCGATGCCGACACGGCTGCCCATCTCATAGCCCAGCGCCAGGGCCATCAGCAGGGCCGCGCCATCGCCACGCGGTGCCGCGAGCAGCGCGGGGACGACATGGATGGCGGGATGGCCGCGGGCGTACTGGTTGCCCTCATCCAACTCGAGCATCGTGCCGGCGGTGCCGTTGAGGAAGGCCGCCGTGCCCGGCCGCGCGCCGCCGGCAAAGCCAATCACCGGCGCATCGCCGCCGCCCTCCCGCGCCACCATCCGGGAGGCCAGCGCCTGGCATTCCGGTTCCTGCGCGCCGGCGGCAATCGCGCCGATGCAATCCAGCAGCGCCAGCCTGGTGCGGGAGACGACCTCGCCCGGCAGGTCCGCGAAGCGCGCGCGGGCAGCGAAGCTCGCCCATTCGCCGAGCCATGGCGAGGGTGGGGCCGCCATCAAGTCCGACGCGGAGACGACGCCCGGAGTCAGCATGGCCATGGCCCGTTTTCCTTCCCTTACAGCCCCAGATACGCACGCTTCAGCGCCGGATCCTCCCGCACCTCAGCGGCGGGACCGGATAGCGCGAAGATGCCATGTTCCAGCACATAGGCCCGATCCGCAATCTCCAGGGACTGCGCGACGTTCTGTTCCACCAGCATGACGGCCAGGCCTTCGGCGTGGAGCTTGCGGATCAGCGCAAACATCTCCTCCACCAGCAGGGGGGAAAGACCGAGCGAAGGCTCATCCAGGATCAGCAGGCGGGGTTCCGCCATCATGCCGCGCCCGATAGCCAGCATCTGCTGTTCGCCGCCAGACAGCGTTCCCGCCCCCTGGCCGATGCGTTCGCGCAGCCTTGGGAAGGTTGCGAACACTTTCTCGAGGTTCCGGGCGCGGTTCGCCTTGGCGCGGCGGTAGGAGCCGAGTTCCAGATTCTCCCGCACGGTCAGGTTCGGGAAAATCTTGCGGCCTTCCGGCACCTGGATCAGGCCGAGTGCCATGATCTCGGCTGGGCTGCGGCCGGTGATGCGCTGGCCATCGAACAGCACCACCCCCGCCCGCGCACGCACCAGGCCCGAGAGCACCATGTTCAGCGTCGTCTTGCCGACGCCGTTGGATCCGAGGACGGCCACGATCTCCCCGGCCCCCACGCTCAGTGAGACGCCTTCCAGCACGCGGGTCAGGCCGTAGCCGGCCACGAGGTCGCGCACCTCAAGCATCGGGCTTGCCTCCGCCGAGGCGCGCCGCGGCGCCCCCACCCAGGCGCGCAGCCGCGCCATGCCCGAGATAGGCCTCGATGACGGCGGGCGTCGCCACCACTTCCGCTGGCGTGCCGCTGGCGATGATGCGGCCCTGGGCGAGGACGTGCACGGCCTCGCACAGGTTCATCACGGCCTGCATGACATGCTCGATCATCAGCACGGTGATGCCGCTGTCGCGAATGGCGCGGACCACCGGCACGATGTCCCGCACCTCGGAGGGGTTGAGCCCCGCGAGAACCTCATCCAGCAGCAGCAGCTTCGGCTGGGTGGCGAGTGCCTTGGCGAGTTCGACGCGCTTGCGGCCAGCGACCGTCAGCGCCGCCGCGGGCTTGTCGAGCTCCCCACCGAGGCCAACACGCTCCGCCACATCCTCGGCCACCGCAATCGCATCGGCACGGCGGCGGTGCCGAAGAAAGGCGCCGACGGCGATGTTCTCCCGCACACTCAACCCCGCGAAGGGCTGCACGATCTGGAAGGTCCGGGCGATGCCGTCCCGCGCCAGCAGATGTGGCGCGCGGCCGGTGATGGCCTCGCCCCGCCACGTGACGGTGCCGCTGGTGGGCTTCTGGAAGCCGGAGACGATGGCGAAGAGCGTCGTCTTGCCCGCGCCATTCGGGCCGATCAGCCCGGTGATGCTGCCTTCCCGCACCGTGAAGCTGGCATCGGCGACGGCGAGCAGTCCGCCGAAGCGCATGGAGACGGAGTCGACCGCGAGGAAATCGCTCATCGCCCCGCCCTCCACCGCCGCACCAAGCCAGGGATGTGGCGCGGAGGGAAGCGCACGACGAGGATCAGCAGCGCGCCGAAGATGACGAGGTCGATGCCCGGGATGCGGCCGACCAGGGTCTTGGTGAATTCGGACAGGCTGTGCAGCACGATAGCGCCGGCGACGGGCCCGAAGACGGTCCCCGCACCGCCGATGATCGGCGCCAACAGCGCCTCGACGCTGATCCAGGTGCCATAGGCGATGGTGCTGTCGAGGTAGAGGAAATACTGGGTGTAGAGCCCGCCCGCCGCGCCGGTGATGGCGGCGGACAGCGCGATGGCCGAAAGCTTCACCCGCAGCGCATCGACGCCGAGCGCGCGGGCCGCATCCTCATTCTCCCGTACCGCGACGAGTTGTGCGCCGAGGCGGGAGCGCTCGAGCGCGCGGGTCACGAACAGCGCCACGACGACCAGCGAGAGCACGACCCAGTAGAAGCTGGCGCGGGAGGCGAACTGGAAATTCTCCGGCCGGACATCGAGCTTGATGAGGATGCCCGCCGCGCCGCCCGTCATCTCCGACGCGTTGGACAACACGCGGAATACCTCCGCGAAGGCGAGCGTGACGAGCGCGAAATAGCTGCCCTTGAGGCCGGAGCGGAAGGACAGCAGGCCGATGATCCAGCCGACCAGGCTCGCCGCCGCGATGCCCGCGGTGAAGGCGGCATACGGGCTGATGCCGTAGCGGGTCTGGAGGATGGCGGTGGCATAGGCGCCGGTGCCGAAGAAGGCGGCGTGGCCAAAGCTGTATTGCCCGCCATAGCCGCCGAGGATGTTCCAGCCCTGCGCCGCGAGGCAAAGGATCAACGTGAAGACGGCGAAGTTCAGCACCGTGCCGGCGCTGACGAACAGCGGCACCAGGGCGGCCAGGACGCCGAAGGCGGCGATCGCCGCAACATCGCGCGCGTTCATGCCTTCGCCCCGAACAGGCCAGTCGGCCGGAACAGCAGCACCAGGATGAAAATAACGAAAATGCCGATCTGCCCGAGGCTATCCCCGAGATAGAGCCCCGACAGGCTTTCCACCACGCCGATGAACAGCCCGCCCACCAGCGCGCCCGGCACACTGCCCATGCCGCCGAGCACGACGATGGTGAAGGCCACCAGCACGAAGGCGTTGCCGACGCGCGGGTTCACATAGAAGGACGGCAGCAGCAGGCAGGCGGAGATCGCCAGGCACGCGCAGCCGATGGCAAACGTCACGGCATAGACGTGGCGCACATCGATGCCGACCAGCGCGGCGCCCGTGCGTTCCTTCGCCACCGCGCGCATGGCGCGGCCGGTATCCGTCCGCGTCAGGATGATGAACAGCACGAGCGCCACCAGCAGCGTGACGGCGAAGCCGATGACGCGCGGGAAGGACAGCAGCATGTCCCCGACCTCGATCACCTCCATCGCGTAGGGGACCTGCACCGACAGTGTGTCGGAGCGGAAGATCGCGAGCATCGCGTTCTCCAGCACGATCGACAGGCCAAGCGTGACGAGGAGGATGTTGTTGTCATCCCCCTGGCTGGCCGGGCCGATGACGAAGCGTTGCAACGCATAGCCGCCGGCGAAGAAGATCGGCACCAGCGGGATGATCGCGACGTAGGGGTCGAGCCCGAAGGCGGACCACATCAGCCACGCTGCATACATCGCCACCGTCAGCAGCGCGCCATGCGCGAAGTTGATGATGTGCAGCACGCCATAGACCAGCGTCAGCCCGAGCGCGACCAGCCCATAGACAGCCCCGGTGAGGAGGCCGTTCGCCACGGCCTCCAGCACGATTTCAAGGGGAAACGACCGCAATGCCTAGAGGGCCGGCCAGGGGAAAACCGGGCGGGCATCGGCGAAGTCGGTCGGGAAGATCACCTTGATGTCACCATCCTGCACCTGGGTGTTCACCGCCTGCCCGGCCTGGTTCTGGCCATTGACGAAATTCGTCGGGCCATAGGGCATGATGTGGCGGGTGAAGCTGCCATCGGTCTTGGCCAGCGCCTCGATCACCGCATTGCG
>CANJXD010000040.1 GCA_947478535.1 Acetobacteraceae bacterium | reverse complement strand
TTATCGCCGCAAGCCTCAACGACCGGCCCAGGAAGACGCTCGACTACGCCACCCCAAACGAGGCCTTCAACAGCCTACTTGCAAAGCTGGCCAGCCGGGGCGAAACACAGAGCCGCGGTGGTGTTCGCTACGGATGTTGAATCCACCAAGTGATATGAACGGATTCGGGCCGGGGGCAGGTTTCCTGCCGGTGCAGGTGTTTCGGCCCGGATTGGCGAGAATTTCAACTAGGTTTCTTCGCCGCCCCTTCGCACCAGGGGCGGCTATTCAGCCATTCAGCAGCGCGTCGATATCATTCTGCGCAAGATCGCCGCCGCTCGGGGTTTCCACGGTGCGGGCGGCGGTGGCGATGAGCACGGCTTCGCGCGGGGATTCCGGCTTGACGCCTTCCGGCATCATCGTCTCCAGCATGCCTTCCACCTGTTGCAGGTGCTGGATGGCACGGCGGATGCGCTGGCCGGTGACGTCCTGGAAGGAACAGGCCTCGAAGATCGAGCCGACACGCTCGACGATCGCGTCCTTGGCGCCGGGGTCGTGGGAATTGCAGGTCGCCCAGTCCTGGATCGCCTCTGCGGCTTCCAGGATCGTGTTGGCGGCGCTTTCCGTCGCCTGCACCACGGCTTCCAGTTCCAGGCCGCTATTGCGCGTCGCCGCGGCCGGCACGGCGACAAGCTGGCCGATTTGGTCGTGGATCCGGGCCAGTTCCTCCGACATCCGCGCCTCACCCATGTCGGATATCTCGACGCTGGCGTGCAGTTCGGCGGAAAGCTCCGCGAAGCGGCGGTCCACGAAGCTGCGCAGTTCCATCATCACCGGCGCGAATTCGGCTTTCAGCGCGGCCCGAACCGCTTCCTCGATGCTGATCGTCATGCTCATGGACGATGATCCCTGTCGCGCGCGATCCCATTGACCGGCGCCTTCGGGACAATTGATGCCATTTCCGGATGAACAAGACGTTGCCGGGTGGCGACTCATTGCTGGGCGGGCTTCGCAGCGCCGGCCCGGCCGCTACGCCCCCAACGACAGCGGCAGCCGCACGCCCACCAGCGCGTCCCGCGTCACCAGCGCGGCCAGGCGCGTGGCGTCCCAGCCCTCGGTCCCGGCGGGGCGCATCGGCAGCACCATCCAGCGGTAATCGGCGGTGCTGTCCACCACGCGCACTTCCATCCCGTCCGGCAGTTGGGTGCCCCATTCCGCCAGCACACCGCGGGGGTCCCGCACCGCCCGGGCGCGATAGCCCGGCGATTTGTACCAATGCGGGGGGTAGCCGAGCACGGCGCGGGGGTAGCAGGAACACAGCGTGCAGACGACGAGGTGATGCAGCGCGGGGGTATCCTCCAGCACGCCGAGCGGTGGCGCACCGGCCATGGAAACCCCCATCGCCTCCGCCGCCGCCCCGCCATCCCGCAGCAGCAGCGTGCGATAGGTGGGGTCGGTCCAGGCGCGGGCGACCATGCGGGCGCCGATCTCGGGGCTGGCCTTGTCGGTGCTGGCGATCTGGCTGGCGATCGCGTCTTCCGTCGTCACGCCATGGGCGATCAGCGCGGCGATGAAGCGGTCGAGCAGGGCGATGCTGTCGGCGCTGGGGGCATGGGCCATCTCAGCCGGCGCCTTCCAGCCAATGCGCGTAGAGCTCCACCAGCACCGTGTCGCCGGCCGCCCCCTCGTTCCACAGCGAGGGTTGGTCGAAACGCACATGATACAGCGGCACCTTCGCCGCCGGCCGGGCGAAGGCCAAATCCTCCGGGTTGGGGAAGGCGCCGAGCGGGCGTTCGACCACGCCTTCCCGCCCGCGCAGGTAATGCGGCGTGCGGATGTGGCAGGCGCCGCGGAGTTCGGGGAAATCCAGCTTCACGCGCACGCGCTGGCCGGGGGTGAAGGCTTCCATCAGCGCAATTCCTCCGCCCGCACCACGGATTTTTCCACCATCAGCGCGGAGATCCCGCGCAGCCAGCGTTCGTAGTAGCCCAGCGCATGGTATTCGGGCTCCGGGATCGCCTCGATGCAGCGACGCATCTCATCCACAGTCATGAGCCCGCTGCGGCCGAGGATCTGGCGCAGCGCATCGACGCGCTTGCCGAATGCATCCGGCGGCGCATCATCATCCGGCTCCACCGGCGTGCAGCGGAAGCGGGCGATGCCACCCATGTCATGCGTGGCGGGGGGAGGGGTTTCATCCGGCATGGCTACTTGATCTCCTCCTCCGGGCCGACACCCCAGAATTCCGCGCGGCGCAGAAAGCCACGATGGCCGCCGACCTGCAACTCGCACCAGGTGCTGGCGCCTTCGCATTCGCGGATGCGGGCGATGACGCCGGGGCGCAGCCGGGCGACGGAGACGCCATTGTCCGCGGCCTGCCGGCGCAGCACGACTTCCTCCGCCGCCCCGCCTGGGCGGATCAGCGCCATGCGGCGCCCCGCGAGGGTGGAGGAATGCACCCAGCCTTCCGCCCCATCGGCATCGCGGATGCGGCGCCAGAGCTGGAACTCGCCGACGATCTGCACGGGCAGGTCGCGACGCTGGAAGGTCCATTCGATGGGGTAGGAGGTCGAAGGCCCGACCCGCATATTGACTTCGTCCGACCGCAGCGCGGCATAGCGCGGCAAGGCGAGGCCGGTGACGCTGCCGACGGTCGGCAAGGGCACCGCGGGGGTGGCGGGTTCCGGCGCGCGGTTCGCCGCGGCAGCTGCCCCGGCGGCCCCGGCGGCAGCCCCTGCCGCACCGGCGGCGACGGCCGGGCGGCGATTGGCCGGGGTGGGGGTGCGACCGACCGTGGGCGGCTGGCCCGGGCGCTGCGCCTGCTGGCCCGCCGGCCTCGATTGCTGCCCACTGGCCTGCCCCGGCGGGCGTGCCTGCGGCGGGGTTGGCCGGGGCGGCTGGGCCGCCGGACGGGGCGCGGTGGGCGCCGCTGGGCTGGCCGCCGAAGGGGCCGCCGGAGTGGTTGTTGGGGCCGCCGCGCGCGGCGGCGGCAGGCTGCCCGGGGCCGGCGCGATGGCGGATTGCGGCAAGGCCGGCCCGACGCCGAGCGCCAGCAGCAACAGGGACAGGACCGCGGGGCGGACGGGACGCATGCCTGATCCCTCTCCCATCCGACCGTGACCGGTCAAGCGCCCATCACAGGGCAATGATCTGTCCCGCCCCGATCGCGGCCAGGAAGGTGACGATCCCCGCCACCTCCACGCCGTCGGTGAGGCTTCCCGGCGGAATATCCTCCGCCTTCAAGCCGGCTTCGCAGGCGATGCGGCGGATGCCGAGGTCACCGGCGGCCTCCAGCAGCGTGGCGATGCTGGCGACGCCGCGCGCCATCAGCCGTGCCTCCCGCGGGTCCGATTCCAGGGGGCGCGCGTCCAGGAACAGCCGGCAGCCGCCATTGGTCGCGAAGATCACGACATCCCGCCCCACCGCCGCCGCGCCGGTCGCCACCACCAGGGCATAGTGGGCGGCTTCGTGGTCGCCATGGCGCAGCAGAACGCCGAGGGGCGAGGCGGCGGCGCCGAGGGGCGGGGAGGTCGTCACAGCGCGCAGGCCGGGGCTGCGGCCTCGCCATGCGCCGAAAGGTCATGGATGCCGGCGGCGTCCCCGCACAGCGCGCAGGCGGGGTCCCGCTTCAGCTTCACCGTGCGGAACCGGGCATCCAGCGCATCCCACAGCAGCAGGCGGCCGGACAGATCCTCGCCGATGCCAAGGATGACCTTCAGCGCCTCCGTCGCCTGCAGGGTGCCCATCACGCCGGTGACGGCACCGAGCACGCCGGCTTCGGAACAGGTCGGTACCAGCCCTTCCGGTGGCGGTTCCGGATGCAGGCAGCGATGGCAGGGGTGCGGCGCGCCGAGATGGCCCTTGAAGACGGAAAGCTGCCCCTCGAACCGCAGCACGGCGGCCGAGACCAGGGGCCGGCCCAGCAGGTGGCAGGCATCGCCGAGCAGGAAGCGGGTGGCGAAATTGTCGGTACCGTCGCAGACGAGGTCGTAGCGCGGGATATTCTCCCACGCCCAGGCAGCATCCAGGCGGCGGGCGTGGATCTCGACCGTCACCTCGGGGTTCAGCGCCCCGATCGTCTCCGCCGCGCTCTCCGCCTTGTTGCGGCCGATCCGCGCCGTGACATGGGCCACCTGGCGCTGCAGGTTCGACAGCTCCAGCCGGTCATGGTCGATGATGCCGAGCGTCCCCACCCCGGCGGCAGCGAGGTAGAGCGCCAGCGGCGAGCCGAGCCCGCCGGCGCCCACCACCAGCACGCGGGCCGCGCGCAGCCGCGCCTGGCCGATCGCGCCCACTTCCTCCAGCAGGATGTGCCGGGAATAGCGACGAAGCTCCGCCTCGGTGAAATCGAGGTTCATGGCGGGGTTGTCCATGGCCGGGATATGGGCGCGGGGGCCGGGGGGGCGCAAGCGGGCGTGGCGGTGGATCGGGCTTTTGCTGATTTTCCACCAACCGGACGCGATGGACGCCGCCTCTGGCCCGGGAAATCCCTGCCGTTAACCCAACCTTTACAAGCGCCGGGCCAGATGCCGGGAGGATATCGCAAGGGGTCAAGGGCGGGGCATGCGCCGTTTCGCGGGTTGGGTATTGGGGGTTCTGGGGCTTCTGGCGGTGGCGTCGCTGCCGGCCGGCGCCGAAGGCGCGCGCGCCCAGGTGACTTGCCCGGATATCCTGATCGGCGACAGCCTGGCCGTCGGCATGGCGCCCCATGCGCGGGACGCGGGGTGGGAGGTGATCGCCCGCGTCGGCGCCGGCATCGCCTGGCTACGCCAGCAGGACCCCCGCTGCGCCCGGCGCCTGGTGCTGATGTTCGGCACCAATGACCTGCGCGGCATGAAAGTCGAGGAGGCGGATGCCTATCTCCGCCAGATCGCCGATGCGATGGAACGCTGGCCGGCCGCGCGCATGATCTGGGCGACGCCGGGCTGCTTCAGCCGCGACACTCAGCTGGAACAGGGCAGCGCGACGCTGGACCAGGTGCTGTCCGCGCGGCTCGACCGCGCCGGGGATGCGTTGCGCCACCTGCCCGCGATCAACCGGGGGCGGGAGGCGCGGTGCAGCTACGCCTCTGCCGACGGGGTGCATCCCACCGCCGAATTCTATCGCAGCTGGTGGCAGGCACTGGTGCGGACGATGGACCGCACCCGGGTCGCCAGCGTGAACTGATCCCAACGGCCGCTTTCTGCGACTCGTCGGTATTCTGTTTCCCGCGCTCAAACGCCGCGCGTCGGCTGGGCTACGCCGCAGGTGCGGCGGGCGCCATGCGGCGCCTCGGCCGGCCGCGGGTTCCGATCCATGGGATCTGGTATGAGCTACCGGCCCGCCGAGACCACGCCGCGCACCGCCGCCAAGGCCTCCGGCACGCCGAGCCCGGCCATCGCGCCATCCCAGGCTTCGGCCAGGGCGATCAGCGCCTCCGTCCCCGGGGCGATGGGCAGGCCATAGGCTGCGTCCAGGATTTCCGCAGATCGCCCCGCCGCCAGCAGCAGCAGCGCCACCGCCAGTGTCAGCGTGGCGGCGCCAGCGCCGCGGATGGCGCTGTGCGGAGAGAAGTCATCGGGCAGGCGGGGCGCTGCCTCGCCGGGGGATTGCAGCCAGGGCTGGCGCATCGCCGGGCCTTCCTCAGAACTGGAAATAGATGAAGGGGGCGACGCCGTCCGGCGCCGCCAGAAGCACGGCCAGCAGCAGCAGCCCGAAGACCAGGCCGAGCGCCAGGGGATGCAGCGGCGCCAGCAGCGTCTCGGTGCGCTGCCGCAGATCGGCGGGCAGGAAATGCAGGCCGAGCCCGAGCAGAACGAAGCCGACCAGCCGTGGCGTCCAGGCCCCTTCCTCCGCCACTTCTGCCATCAGCGCCTCCGCCATCGCGCCCACCGTCGCGAGGTCCGGAGCGCGGAACAGCACGAAGGCTACGACGACGATGTGGAAGGTGATGGCCCAGCGGACCACCCGGCCGAGCGCGGTGGCCGGCGCGTCGCGCAGCCCGAGCGCCCGTTCCACCACCAGCGCCGCGCCATGCAGCGCCCCCCAGGCGACGAAGGTCCAGGCCGCGCCGTGCCAGATGCCGCCCAGCACCATGGTCAGCATCAGGTTGCGTGCCGTCAGCACCTCCCCCCCCCGGCTGCCGCCGAGTGGCTTGTAGAGGTAGTCCCGCAGCCAGCTCGACAGCGAGATATGCCAGCGCCGCCAGAAATCGGAGAGCGAGGTGGCGCGGAAGGGCTGGTCGAAATTCTTCGGAAAATGGAAGCCGAGCAGCGCCGCCAGCCCGATCGCCATGTCGGAATACCCGGAGAAGTCGCACCAGATCTGCACGGTATAGCCATAGGCGGCGAGCAGGATGTCCACCGCGCCATGCGCCGAGGGGTCGCGGAAGACGGGATCGACGATCCCCGTCGCCAGCTCATTCGCCAGCACCATCTTCTTGAACAACCCGCCGAGGATCAGCAGCCCGGCCATCACCAGCGGCAGCCTGTGGCGATCCGGCAAAGCGGCCACCTGCGGCAGGAAATGCGCCGCGCGGACGATGGGCCCCGCAGCCAAATGGGGGAAGAAGGTCAGGTAGACCAGGACGTTGAGCGGCGAACGCTCCACTGCCGCGTCACCGCGCCGGACATCGATGAGGTAGGAGATGGCCTGGAAGACATAGAAGCTGATGCCGACGGGCAGCAGGATCTCCGGCGCCGGCAGGGGCGGCAGGCCGAGGGACACGGCAATCGGCGTCGCCTCCCGCAGCAGGAACCCCGTGTATTTGAAAGCGCCGAGCCAGGCGAGCATGCCGCCCACGCCGAGCCAGAGCCAGCCCGGGGCTTCCCGGACCTTCAGGCCGATGCCCCAGGCAAAGAGCCCCACCGCCAGAAGCGCCGCGCAGAAGGGGATGGACCAGAAGGCGTAGAAGGCCAGGCTCGCGGCCAGCAGGAACGGCCGGACCAGCCCCGGTACGAAGCGCACCGCCAGCCAGTGGCCGGCGAAGACGGTGGCGAAGAACAGGGCGAAGACGCCCGTGGGAAACAGCATGGCGGGTGATCAGGCCCCCGCGCCGCGGCCGCCGAAACCGGCCCCGCGCAGGATCTGGGCATGCAGCCGATCCGCCGTCAGGCGGTAGCCCTCGGTCGTGAAATGCACGTAGTCCGGGCGCATCAGCGGCGCGCTGCCCTGGGCGAGCGAGGGCACGCGGCAGATATCCTGCGTGACCTCCCCGGCCCAGTCGAAGAAGCCTGCGCGGGTCTGCGCCACGGCGCTGCGCTGGCCGGCCTTGACCGAGGCGAGGGAGACCAGAGGCGTGATGCCGGCGCAACCCAGCGTGCGCCGCCGGGCGGGGCGGCCGGAATCGGGCGCGCCCATCAGCAGGATGCCACTGCGCGGCAGGGTCTGGCGCAGCCAGCGGATGCGCCGCGTCAGCGCGGTGGCGTAGGCCTCCGCCTCCAGGTCGCGGTCGGTGGCCTCGTTGGTGCCGAATTCCAGGATCACCAGCGCCGGCGGGGCCAGTTGCAACTCCTTCGCCAGGATCGCCTGGTCCCGGTTGTCGAGGGTGCCGACCGTCGCGCCGTTGATGCCGAAGGCTTCCACCAGCACCCCCCGACCGCGCCGATCGATGCCCCAGCCCAGCAATTCCACCACCCCATCGCCGAGCAGTTCCAGGGCGAGTTCCCGCGTGCCCGGTGTGACGTCTATCCGCATCTGCCGCAGGTTGGGGTTGGGCGTGCGGGTGGCGCGCGGCGTATCCGCCGCGCCGGCGGCGACCAGCCGGAAACTGCCGCTGCCCGGCCCGCATTGCAGGGTCAGCGAAATCCGGTCGAAGCCGCGGGGGTCGCTGGTCCGAAGCGTCAGCATGTCGCCGGCGCGTTCCCCGGTCAGCCGATAGCCGGTGAGGCCGAAGGGGCCGGGCGAATTGGCGCGCAGCGCGTTGCGCCCCACCCATTCGCCGTTCTGCGCGATGGCGAGGCCGGAGGGGTTCCAGAAGCGCTGTGCCCGCGCCGGCGGCAGCCGCCCGGGGCCGAGCGCGCCGAAGCGGCCCTGGAACAGGTCTCGCAGCCGTTCGACCAGCACCGGCCCCGCCGCGTGGCTGTCCCCCAGCACGAGCACGAGCGCCCGGCCATCCGCCCCGCCTTCCAGCGCCCGGAGCGCGGCACCCAGCGGCGCGAAGGGGTCATCCCCCGCCGAGGCCGGCAGCAGTGCCTCGAAGGCCGGGTCGGCGCCGACATCCAGCCCCGAGGCCCAGCGCGCGACATCGGCCGGGCGCGTGGCCTCGCTGCCGGTTTCGCTGCGGCATCCCGCGAGCAGGGCAGCGGCCGAAAGACTCGCCAAAAATCGTCGTCGCACCAACATCGAGGCCGCCCGGTCCTTACCGGTTAAGGGTTGCCATGATATACGGAAACACCGTCTTACGCGAACTCGGAGTCCCTGGATGAGGGCTGGTCAGTCCCCGTTCCTCCTGCCCCGGAGGAGTGCGCTTCTTGCTGCGGCCACTGGCCTTCTGACCCTTCCGCGCGCGGGTCTGGCGGCGACGGATTCCGCCCCGGAAGCCGCCACCCAACCGCCCGAGGCGACGGCACATCAGCGGGTAGACCTGCTGTTCTGTGGTGACAGCCTGGCCCAGGGCATGTTCCTCACCCTGCACCCCGCCCTGCGGCGGCGGGAGACGCTGCGCATCATCAATGGCACGCTGCACGCCACCGGCGTGACGCGCGGCGATGAGTATGACTGGACCGCCGTGTCCCGCGACCTGGTGCAGCGCCATCGGCCGCATCTCGTCGTGTTCTGGATCGGCGCCAATGATTTCCGCCCGATTGTGATCCGCGCGCTGCGGGCGCGCCACGCCTTTGGCACCGCCGCCTTCGCCGATCTCTATGGCCAACGGGTCGGCGAGATGGTCGGTAATGCCGTGCAGGGGGGCGCACGTGCGCTCTGGCTCGGCCTGCCCAATATGCGGGAAGCGCAATTCGCCGGCGCCGTCCGCCAGCTCAACGCGATCCAGCAGGCGGCGGCGGAAGCGGCGGGCGCCGTCTTCCTGCCGACCTGGGACGCCACCAGCGACGCCGAGGGGCGCTACATGTCCGCCCTGGCGCAGGAACGCGCGACGCGCACCATGCGTGCGGAGGATGGCGTGCATTTCACCGATTTCGGGTATCGCCGCATCGGCAGCCTGCTGTTCAACGCCGTCGGCGAACGCTTCCCCGACCTCGCCCCCTGCGTCGGCCGTTTCGGCGAAGCCTGAGGCTTGTTCCACAGACGGCCCGGCTCCTCCTTGGACAAGCCCAGGGAGGCAGGCTGGGCCGCCAGAACCAGTCAGCCGAAGGCGAGCGTCGCCAGCCAGTAGCAGGCCGCGCCCACTGAGGCGGCGGCCGGCAGGGTGACGACCCAGGCCCAGACGATCCGCCGTGCCACCCCCCAGCGCACCGCCGAGGCCCGCCGTGCCGCGCCGACGCCGATGATCGATCCCGTGATGGTGTGGGTGGTGGAGACCGGGATGCCGAGCCAGGTGGCGCCGAACAGCGCCATCGCGCCGCCGGTCTCGGCGCAGAAGCCCTGCATCGGCCGCAGATCCGTGATGCGGGACCCCATGGTGCGGACGATCCGCCATCCCCCCATCAGCGTGCCCAGCCCCATCGCCGCGTGGCAGGTGATGACGACCCAGAAGGGCACATGGAATTCGCTGCCCAGCAGCCCCTGGGAGAACAGCAGGATGGCGATGATGCCCATGGTCTTCTGTGCGTCATTCCCCCCATGCCCCAGGCTGAACAGGGAGGAGGAGATGAATTGCAGGATGCGGAAGCTGCCATCCACCTGATGCGGGGTGCGCCGCCGCGCCGCCCAGGTGGTGGCCAGTACCAGCAGCAGCGCCAAGGTGAAGCCCACCAGTGGGGAGATGACGACGAAGGCCGCGATGGTGCCGACGCCGCTCCACAGCACGGCGGAAAACCCCGCTTTCGCCACTGCCGCGCCGATCAGCCCGCCGACCAGCGCGTGGCTGGAACTGGACGGGATGCCCCAGATCCAGGTCACCACATTCCAGAAGATGGCGCCCACCAGCGCACCACCGACCACCAGCGGGTCCGCCACCCCGGCGGCGACGATGCCCTTGCCGATCGTCGCCGCCACCTGCAGCCCGAAGAACAGGAAGGCGATGAAATTGAAGAAGGCCGCCCAGGCCACCGCCACATGCGGTGTCAGTACGCGCGTTGAAACGATGGTGGCGATCGAATTGGCGGCGTCATGCAGCCCGTTGAGGAAATCGAAGGCGAGCGCGAGGAGGACGAGGCCGATCAGCAGCGGCATCCCGATGGTCATGGTGTCCATGGCCGTGAGCCCCCGTCAGACCTGCTCGATGACGATGGAGTGGACAAGCTCCACCACATCTTCGCAGCGGTCCACCACATCCTCGATTCCGTCATAGACGGATTGCACCATCAGCTTCTGCCCGGCGGAAATCTGGTCGGCCATGGGGCCACCGAAGACCTCGTCCAGCCCTTCCTTCAACGCGGCATCCGCCTCGCTCTCGATCCGGTCCACCGCTTCCTGCATCGCCGTCAGGCCGACGATATTGCCCGTGATGTTGCCGAGCAGCGGCATGCCGGCGCGCAACTGCTCGCAGGCCCGGACGATGCAATCCGCCATCGCCAGCATCTGCGGCGTGACATCGGCGCGATAGAGCCGGATGCGCCGCCCCGCCGCCTTCATCAGGTCGATGATGTCATCCAGCGCATTCGTCAGTTGCAGGATGTCGGACCGGTCGAAGGGGGTGATGAAGACACGGTGGATGGACCGGATGGTGGCGCGGTTGACCTCATCCGCTTCCTTCTCGATCCGGCTGAGCCGCTTGGCGTGGTCCTCCGCCCGGTCGGGTTCCGCGAGCAGCAGGCGAAACACCTCCGCCGCCTCCACCGTCTTGGCCGCCTGCTGGGAGAAGGAGGCGACGAAGGTGTCATCCTGTGGCATCAGGAAGCGGAACAGCTTGAGCACCATGGGGAGGCTCCGGCAGGGGGCAGGCATCGGGGAGGTGACACGCGCGCCAGCCGGCAACAAGGCGCGGGGCCGCCCGTTTGTCACAATTATGCAATGGCGCTGTCGCTACCCCGCGATGGCCGGGCAGCGTTGCAGCAATGCCGCGTCCAGCGCGGCCCGGCGCTCCCACAGGCCATGATACCAGGCGAGGCGGGCCTCGACCTGCCCCGCCATCATGCGCTCCGCCATCACCCAGCGCCGCGCGGCCTCCGCCATCGCCAGCGCCTTGTCCGGCGCTGCCAGCAGGTTCCGCAGGGAGGCTTCGACGGCGGCCGGGCTCGCTGCGATCAGCCCCGTTTCACCATGCCGGATGGTGCCGCCATAGACCACCGGGCTCGCCACGCAGCACAGCCGGTGCGACGCGGCCTCGACGAATTTCAGGTCCGACTTGAAGCGGTTGAAGCGGTTATCCGCCAGCGGCAGGAAGGCGATCTCGCAGCCCGCCATCAGCGCCCGGTACTCGGCGTAGGGCATCAGGGGATGGAAGCGCTTATGCGGGGTGCGCAGCGCCTCGAAGCCGGCGCGGTCGAAGATCACCTCGACGAACAGCCGGTCTCCCGCTGCGGCGAGTACGCGGTTCAGCGCCTCGATGAAGGGCGCGGTGTCATCCTCCCGCCGCAGCGCGCCGAGGAACAGGCGCAGGCGGCGAGGGTCGCGGAAATTGGTGGCGGGGGGGATGTGGTCCACGGTGTTCGCGAAGACCGCGACGTCCGGGTTCCAGCCCTGGAACAACGCCTCCAGCGGCGTGGTGGAGGTCTGCACGGCATGCACGCCGCGGAAGGCGAAATCATCGGAGGCGGCGATGGAGGGCCAATGCGCGGGGTCGTCGTCGAATTCCTGCACCACCAGGAAGCCGCGCGCGCGCAGCGACTGGACATAGGCGGGTGCCGCCGGTGAATCGAGCAGGCGGCGCTGCAGGATCAGAATCCGTGCTTCATCGGGGCGGGGCGCGGGGATGGCGGGGTTCTGGTCGGCGATGACGGTAACGCCGGGGCGCGTCGCCAGCGCCGCCAGCGGCATATGGATGCGGACGTCATTCACCCCGCCCACCGGCTTCAGGGTCTGCGCCACCACCAGCAACCGCTTTGGTCTGCCGCGCGTGGCGCGCCATTGCAGGCGGCGCGGCGCGGCGCGGCGGAGGTAGCCCTTGGGATCGATGCCCATCGCCTCCAGCGCCGGCGTCATCTGCATGACGAATGCCTGCGCGGCGTCCGCCTCTGGCTCCCGCGGCAGGGCCTCGACCGGCACCAGGCCGCCGGCTTCCAGCGCGGCGCGCATGCCGCCCAGGGAAAAGCTGTTGCGCGCCCCGGCATCCTGCCGCCAACCGCCGCGCAGCAGGGCCGCGGTGGTGCGCCAGTATTCGGCATTGGCGGCATCGGCGACCAGCACGCCCCCCGGCGCCAGAAGCTTCGCCATCGTGGCCAGCAGCGCGGCCGGGTCCGCATGTCCGGCCAGCACTCCCGCGAGGACGATGCAGCCGAAGCTGCCCGCCCCCATCGACGGCTCCTCACCAGGGGCCAGCACCTGCACGCGCGCCGCCGGGTCCCGCGCCGCGAAGGCGCGGGCGATGGCGGGTGCGGCCGATCCCGCGACCAGCACCGTGCCGATGCCAAGCGGCATTACCGCCAGCAGGGCGGCGTCCGGCGGTTCGGTGGGCGGGATCTCGGCATCGGTCATGCACTGGGTCCGGCGGGAAAGGGTGGTCGCTTGGGGGGGCGCGCGGAAGCGTGATATGCAGGGCGCAGGAAGGCAACCGGCCCCCGGTGGCCCTCGGCACGCAACACCGCCCGGCATGGACCGTCCCGCATGAATGGTCGCGTATGAACCGTCCCGGTTTCCGATCCAGGCCCGCGCCCCGCGCCGCGTCTGGCCCCGCCCCGCAGTTGGAGGCGGCGCTGCGGGAACGGCTCGCTCAGCAGCCGGGCAATGCCATGGCCTGGCAGCAACTCGCCGGCCTGCTGGCGCAGGGGGCGCGCCATGCGGAGGCTGTGGAGGCCTTCGAAGCCGCCACCGCCGGCGGTGCTTCCGCCCAGGCGCTGGCCGTCCCCCATGCCCTGTCCCTGTCCGCGCTGCGCCGGCATGGGGAGGCGGTGGACCTGTTGCAGGCGGCGGCCGCCCGCAAGCCCAAGGATTTCGCGCTGGTCAATACGCTCGGTGTGATGCTGAAGCGGGCCGGCCGCCTGCCGGAGGCGCTGGCGGCGCTGGAAGCCGCGCGCAAGCTGGAACCGCGCAACGTCTCCGCCTGCCAGAACCTCGGCAATGTGCGCGAATTGCTCGGCGATTTCGCCGGCGCCGCGGAAGCCTTCGGCGCGGGGGCGAAGCTCGATCCGCGCAATGCGGAGCTCTGGTGCCTGCATGGCCGCACGCTGCGCGCGCTGAATGATGTGGTGGGCGCGCGGGCGAGCCTCGAGAAGGCCTTCGCGCTCGATCCCCGCAATCGGGACGTGCTCGCCATCCTCGTCGCCGTGCTGCTTGACGTGGGGGAGCCCGAACAGGCCCGCATCGTGACCGAACGCGCCCGCCAGGCGCTGCCCGGTGACCCCGTGGCGGCGGTGACGGCGGCGCGCATCCTGCTGCGCCTCGGGAGGGTGCAGGAAGCGCAGGAGGCATTGGACCGCGTCATCGTCACGGCGCCTGGTGACCTCTATGCAAACCTGCTGCTTGGTCGCCTGCACGGCGATGGCGACCGGCGTGCCGCCAATGTCGCGCTGCATCGGGCGGTGGAACACAACCCGGACTCCTGGGAAGCGGCCGAAGCCCTGGTCGATAGCCTGGCGCGCAGCCGCTACGACAATGAAGCCGCGCATCTGGAGGAAGCCTACGCCGTCGGCAGCCGTCTGCTGGCCGAGCATCCGGACCGCGCGCCGCGCCTGGCCCGCACGTTGCGGACTGTGTTCCAGCGCGTACTGGACCTCGATCGCCTCGCGGCCACCGGCGCGGTGCGGGACCTGCTGCCGCATTGGCTGGCGGAAGGCCGGCATTCCGCCGTGCACTACGAACTCGGCCAGGTCGAGACGATGGAGGACCGCGTCCGCCTCGTCGAATGGCACCGCGCCTGGGGGCGCCGCGCGGCCGCGTCCATCAAGCCGGTGGAACGCCCGGCGATGCCGGCACTGGCCACCGGGCGCAAGCTTCGCGTCGGCTTCATGTCCTCCGACCTGCGGCACCACCCCGTCAGCTACTTCGCGCTGCCGCTGCTGGAGGCCTTCAATCCCGATCGCATCGAGGTGTTCTGCTATTCCTTCTACGAAGGGGAGAAGGACCGTGTGCAGGCGCATATCGAAAGCAAGGTCACGGGCTTCCGCTGGTGGCCGAAGCGGCCGGATGCGCAGGTGGCCGAAGGCATCGCGGCGGATGGGCTCGACATGCTGTTCGAACTCGGTGGCAGCACGGCGATGAACAAGTTGGAGGTCATGGCCTATCGCCCCGCGCGCCTCGGCGCGAGCTGGCTGGGCTATCCGCATTCGGCGGGGCTCGAATCCATCGACTACGTCCTGGTCGATCCCTACATCCGCCCGACCGACAAGCGCCTGCTGATCGAACAGCCCTTCGAGATGCCGGAGACCTGGGTGGCGCTGTCCCGCCTCGGCTTCCACGACCAGCCGATCGAGGAGGGCATCCCGGAGGACCGGCGCGGCGTGCTGAGCTTCGGCACCGCGAACAACCCCTACAAGATGACGGAACGCTGCATCGATACCTGGGCTGCCGTGCTGCGCGCGGTGCCCGATTCGCGCTTCCTGTTCATTCGGCCGGAAGCCGGCGGCGTGTCCTTCATCGCCAATGCGAAGGCGCTTTTCGCGAAGCGGGATGTGGACCCGGCGCGGCTGGATTTCGTCGGCATCCGCGGCAAGCACATGCCGCACTACAACAGCATCGACATCGCCTTGGATACGCTGCCGCATGTCGGCGGCACGACGACCTGCGAGGCGCTGTGGATGGGCGTGCCGACCATCACGCTGATCGGCCCCGGCTTTCCCGAACGCCTCGCCTATTCGAACCTCGCCAATGCCGGGATCGGCGACCTCGCCGCGGACAGCATCGAGGATTACGTCGCCAAGGCCGTGGCGCTGGCCGGGGACAAGGCGCGGCGGCGGCACCTGCGGCATGGGCTGCGGGACATGATCCGCGTCAATCCGCTCGGCCAGCCCGCGCGTTTCGTGCAGAATTTCTACGCCCGCGCCATCGAGGTTTCCGCCCGATGAAGGCCGTGATCCTGGCCGGCGGGCGCGGCACGCGGCTGGCGGAGGAAACCACGCTCCGGCCGAAACCGATGGTGGAGATCGGCGGCTTCCCCATCCTGTGGCACATCATGCAGATCTACGCCGCGCATGGCGTGCAGGATTTTATCATCTGCCTTGGCTACAAGGGCTGGCAGATCAAGGAATTCTTCCTGAACTACCGGCTGCACGCTTCCGACATCGCGGTCGATCTTTCGACCGGCGCGGTCGAGGTGCTGCGCCCCGCCGCGTTGCCCTGGCGCGTCACGCTGGTCGATACCGGGGAGGATACGCAGACCGGCGGACGCCTGCGTCGTGTGCGCCACCTGCTGGAAGGCGAGCGTGACTTCTGCATGACCTATGGCGACGGCGTCGGCGATGTGGACATCGCACGCCTCATCGCCTTCCACCGTGCGGAAGGGCGCCAGGCCACCGTCACCGCTGTTTCACCGCCGGGCCGCTTCGGCGCGCTGGAACGCGATGGCGCGCGGGTTTCCGCCTTTGTCGAAAAGCCGCTGGGCGATGGCGGCGCGATCAATGGTGGCTTCTTCGTGCTGTCCCCCGCGGTGATCGACCGCATCGCCGATGACACGACGGTGTGGGAACAGGAACCGCTGCGCGGCCTGGCGCGGGATGGGGAACTCTCCGCCTTCGACCATCACGGTTTCTGGCAACCCATGGACACGCTGCGGGAGCGAGATCTGCTGGAACGGCTCTGGGCTTCCGGCCAGGCGCCCTGGAGGGTGTGGTGACGGCGCTGCCGGAGGCCGGCTTCTGGCGAGGGCGGCGCGTTCTCGTCACCGGGCATACCGGTTTCAAGGGAGCCTGGCTGTGCCGGGCCCTGCACAGCCTTGGCGCGGCGGTCACGGGCATCGCCCTCAATCCGCCACCCGGGCCTTCGGCCTTCGCGGTGCTGGAGGTCGCGCCGATTCTCGCGGCCGATCACCGCGCCGATATCCGCGATGCCGAAGGCGTCGCCGCGCTGGTGCGCGGCGCGCGGCCGGAGGTTGTGCTGCACCTCGCGGCGCAGGCGTTGGTCGGCGATGGCTACCGCGACCCCGCCGGGACCTTCGCCACGAATTGCGGTGGCACCATCGCGCTGTTGCAGGCCCTGCGCGGGCTGGAGGGTGTGGCGGCGGCGCTGATCGTCACCTCCGACAAGGTCTATGCGAATGATGGCGCCGGCCGCGCCTTCACCGAGGCGGACCGGCTCGGCGGCGCCGATCCCTACAGCGCCTCCAAGGCCGCGGCGGAGATCGCGGTGGCGAGCTGGCGCGCCTCCTTCGGGCGGGAATTGCCGCCGCTAGCCACGGCACGCGCCGGGAATGTCATCGGCGGCGGTGATTTCGGGAAGGAAAGGCTGGTGCCGGACCTCGTCCGCGCCATCCAGGCGGGGGAGCCGCTGTTGCTGCGCCGCCCTGATGCGACGCGCCCTTTCCAGCATGTGCTGGATGTGCTGCGCGGCTACCTCCTGCTGGCCGAACGCCTCGCCACGGCGCCCGCGCCCGCCGCGCTGAACCTCGGCCCGCGCGACGGCGAATGCGCGGTGCGGGACCTGCTGGCGCAGTGGGAGGCCGCGACCGGCGTGCCGGTGGCATGGCGGCAGATCGAAGGCCCGGTGATGGATGAAAGCCGCCGCCTTGCCCTCGACAGCACGCTGGCGGAACGCGCCCTGGGCTGGACGCCGCGCTACGACACGCCGCGCGCCATCGCGGAGACGGCGTCCTGGTATGCCGGCTGGCTGCGCGGCGTGCCGATGCTGCCGGCCAGCGAGGCGGCGATCCGCGACTGTTTCCTGGGGAATGGTACATGAACGGCGCGTCGCATCCCGTCACCGCCTGTCGCGCCTGCGGCGGGCGGCTCGGCGCCGTGTTCTGCGACCTCGGCAGCATGGCGGTGGCGAATTCCTATGTACCGCTGGATCGTGCGGCGGAGGCCGAGCCGGTGTTTCCGCTGCGCGCCGTGGTCTGCGCGGAATGCCGCCTTGTGCAGCTCGATACCGTGGTCGATGCGGTCGGCATCTTCTCGGACTATGCGTATTTCTCCTCCGCCTCCTCCTCCTGGCTCGACCATGCCGCGCATTTCACGCAGAGCAAGGTGGCGCGGCTCGGCCTCGGCGCGGGCAGCTTCGTCGTCGAGGTCGCGAGCAATGATGGCTACCTGCTCCGCAACTTCGTCGCCGCCGGCATCCCCTGCCTCGGCGTGGAGCCGGCCGCGAATGTCGCCGCCGTGGCGCGGGAGGCCGGCGTTCCGACCGAGGTCGCCTTCTTCGGGCGGGAGACGGCGGCGCGGCTGGTCGCGGCGCATCGCCATGCGGATCTGATCGTCGCCAACAACGTGCTGGCGCATGTGCCGGATGTGAATGATTTCGTCGCCGGCCTCGCGCTGATGGCGGGGCCGCGCGGCTTGGTGTCGATCGAGGCGCCGCACCTCGTCTCGCTCGTCGATGGCGTGCAGTTCGATACCATCTACCATGAGCACTACGCCTATTGGTCGCTGCTTTCGATGGAACGGCTGCTGGCGCGGCACGGCCTCGCGGTGGTGGATGTGGAACGCCTGCCGACGCATGGCGGGTCGCTGCGCGTGATGGCCAGCGCCGCGCCGCGGGAGGCTTCCGCCGCCGTGATCGCGCTGCGGGCGGAGGAAGCGGCGCGCGGCCTCGATGGCGATGCCTTCTATGCCGGCTTCGATGCCCGCGTCCGGCAGGTGACGGCAGGGCTGCGGCGCTGGATCGCGGAAGCGCGCGCGGCCGGCCATCGTATCGGCGCCTATGGCGCGGCAGCGAAAGGCAATACGCTGCTGAATGCGGCCGGCATCACCGCGGCCGACATCATCGCCGTGGCCGATCGCAGCACCGCCAAGCAGGGCCGCCTGCTGCCCGGCAGCCATATCCCGGTGGTGACGCCGGAGGCGCTGCTGGACCTCGCGCTGGATGACATCCTCGTGCTGCCCTGGAACATCGCGCCGGAGATCGCGGCCGCGCTGCGTGGCCAGGGCTTCCGTGGCCGCCTGGCCATCGCCGTGCCGGCGATGACCGAATTGCCGTGAGGTTCGAGCCCACCGCCATCGCCGGCCTGCTGCACATCGCCGCGGAACCGGTGCGGGATGCCCGCGGGGCCTTCATCCGCACCTGGTGCGCCGAGCGCTTTGCCGCCGCCGGCATCACCTTCGCGCCGACCCAGGCGAGCCTGTCCGAGAACACCCGCCGTCATACCCTGCGCGGCCTGCATCTTCAGGCCGCGCCGGCGGAGGAGAACAAGCTGGTGCGCTGCCTGCGCGGCGCCGTGTTCGACGTCGCGGTCGATCTGCGGGAGGGTTCCGCCACGCGGTTCCGCCATGTCGCGGTCGAGCTCAGCGCCGGCGCGAACAACGCCTTCTTCATCCCGAAGGGCTGCGCCCATGGCTTCCTGACGCTGACCGATGACGCGGCGGTGGAATACCTGATCGACACGCCCTATGCCCCCGGCCTGGCGCGCGGCTTCGCCTGGGACGACCCGGCCTTCGGCATCCCCTGGCCGGCGCTGCCCACCGTGATCTCCGACCGCGACCGGGACTGGCCGCGCCTTGGCTGAGCGCCTGCTCCTCACCGGGGCGAGCGGCTTCATCGGCCGCGCCCTGCCGGCCGCACTCGCGGCGCGGGGCTTCGAGGTGCATGCGTTGACGCGGGACGCCGCGCCGCCGCCAGAGGCTGCCCCCCATGCGCGCTGGCACCGCGCCGATCTGCTGCGGGAGGATGAGGCGGCCGCCCTGCTGCGGGATCTGCGCCCCGCCATCATCGTCCACGCCGCCTGGTATGTCGTGCATGGCCGCTTCTGGACGGCGCCGGAGAACGAAGCCTGGCTCGATGCGTCCACCAGCCTCGCCGCGCATTTCGCGGAAGCCGGGGGGCGGCGCTTTATCGGCCTCGGCAGTTGCGCGGAATACGCGATGGACGCGCCGGGGGGTGACGCGCCCTGGCCGGAGACGCGCCCCATCGCCCCCGCCACGCCCTATGGCCGCGCCAAGGCGGCGCTGGCGGCGCGGTTGATGGCGATGGCCGAAGCCCGCCCTGGTTGCGCGGTGGCCTGGGGGCGGCTGTTTCATCTGTTCGGGCCCGGTGAGCACCCTGACCGACTGGTGCCCTCCATCATCCTCGCGCTGCGAGAGGGGCGGGAAGCGGCCTGCGCTTCCGGCCGTCCGATCCGCGATTTCGCGAGCACCTGGTTCGCGGCCGATGCGCTGGCCGCGTTGGCCGTGAGCAACGCGACCGGCGCCTTCAACATCGGCAGCGGGCAGGGTTGGCGGATCGCCGATCTCGCCAGACTGATCGCCGGCCTAGCCGGGCGGCCGGACCTGCTCCGCCTTGGCGCCCTGCCAGACCGGCCGGTGGAGGTGGCGGCCATGGTGGCCGACACCACCAGGCTGCGCCGGGACGCTGCCTTCGCCCGTGAGGCGACGGTGGAGGAGGACCTGCGCCGCCTGATCGCGCAGATGTCGCTTTAGAGTCTGTCTCCGATCATCCCTTTGGATTGCATAGTTTCCTGACCATGAGCCTGATCGATGCCATCCGCAGGAAGGCGAGTGCGTTGCGGCTCAGGTTTTCCCAATCCTTGGCGAGCCGACGGCAGCGGTTGATCCACGCGATGG
>CANJXD010000039.1 GCA_947478535.1 Acetobacteraceae bacterium | reverse complement strand
GGTGGAGGCCCGCTTCGGCCGCTGCGACGTGCTGGTGAATTCGGCCGGCACCACCAATGCCATCGCCCATGGCGACCTCGACGCCCTGACGGATGAGATCTTCGACCGCATCCTGACGACCAATGTCCGCGGCACCTTCTCCACCATCCGCGCCTTCGCGCCGCTGATGAAGCAGGGTGGGGATGGGGTGGTGATCAACATCTCCTCGGTCTCCGCCACCACCGGGCTCGGCAGTTCCATCGCCTATTGCGCCTCGAAGGCGGCGATGGACACGATGGGCATGTCGCTCGCCCGCGTGCTGGGGCCGGAAATCCGCGTCATCGGCGTCTCACCCGCCGCCGTGGCGACGGATTTCGTCCCCGGGCGCAGCCGCGAAGGCGTGGCCAAGCAGGCCGCGACGACGCCACTGAAGATCCTGTGTGAGCCCGATGACGTGGCGCTCGCGGTCGTCTCAGCCGTCACTCATCTGCGGCTGTCCACCGGCACCACCATCGTCGTCGATAGCGGCCGGCATCTTTAACGGCATGGCGCCGCGTTGACGCGGGGCGCCACTCTCGCCTTCACTCCCCTTCCAATCAACGGAAGGGGAGGAAAGGTCATGCGGGACCGGACAGGGATTTCGCTCGGCCGGCGTGGGCTGCTGGGGCTGGCGGCGGCACTCGGCGTCTCCCCCGCCACTAACACCGCCTGGGCGCAGGGTGCGTGGCCGCGCGGGTCGGTGCGCTTCATTTTCCCCTTCACGCCAGGCTCGGCCGTCGATGTCGTGGCGCGGCTGGTGGCGCAGGACCTGGCGGAGCGCCTCGGCCAGCCCTTCATCGTGGAAAGCCGGACCGGCGCGGGTGGCAGCATCGGCACGGAAGCCGCGGCCCGCGCGCGGCCGGATGGCGACACCTTCCTGGTCGGCTCCCCCGGCAACATGGCGATCAACCCGGCCCTGTTGCCGAACCTCACCTTCGATGTCGCGCGCGACTTCGTGGCGGTGACGCATATGGTCACTTTCCCGCAGGTGCTGGTCATTGCCCCCACCCTGCCGGCGCGTAGCCTGGCGGAGCTCGTCGCCTATTCGAAGGCCAATCCGGGGCGGCTGAACTACGCATCCTCGGGTGTCGGTGCCACCAACCACCTGGCGATGGAGATGATCCGCGCCGCGACGGGGCTGGACGCCACGCATGTCCCCTATCGCGGTGGGCTGGTCACGGTGCAGGCGATCATGACCGGGGAGGTGCAGATGTGCGTGGAGGGCATCCTCACCCTTCCACCCTTCCTGGCCGAGAACAAGGTCCGCGCCATTGCCGTGACCGGTGCCACCCGGTCGCACCTGCTGCCGGATGTGCCGGCGGTGGCGGAGACGGTGGCGGGGTTCGATGCCGGGGCCTGGGTGATGTTCTTCGCCCCCGCCGGCACCCCGGCGGCGATCGTCGAGAAGCTCTCGGCCGAGGTGCGCATCACCCTGGCCAAGCCCGCCATCCGTGCCCGCCTCGCCGAACTCGGCGCCGCTGTCACCGGCACGACGCCCGAGGAAGCCGCCACCATCCACCGCGCGGAGCTGGAGAAATGGCGCCGTGCGGTGGAGGTTTCGGGCGCCCGCGCGGGGTAGCCGGTCACACCCTTCCCGGCGGTGTGACGAAGCGGCGATAGACCCAGCCCAGCGCGATCAGCGCCAGGCCGAGGCCGAGGAAGCTCAGCACCCGCCAGAGGCCGACCAGCCCGCTCATGTCGAACAGGAAGGCCTTGCCGACCGCGACCGCCATCACCGCCAGCGCCGCCAGGCGCAGGGCGGGGATGGCGCGGCGGATGCCCACGGCCAGCAGTGCCGCCGCCAGCAGCAGCCAAGCGCCGGAATAGGCGTAGAGCTCCGCCTCCCCGGGCGGCTGCCCGGCGAGCGCCATGGCGCCGGGGCGGGCTTCGAGGTGAAACAGGTGGCGCACCTCCAGCGTCACCCAGGCCAGCGCGGCGGCGAAGGCATAGGCCGCCAGCACTTCCCGGAACCCCGGCGGCCAGGCGCTTCCGGCCGAACGGGCCAGCAGCGCCGCGAGCAAGGCGGGAATGCCATAGGCCAGCAGCAATTCATTCAGCACCGGCAGCGCGGCGATGATGGCGTGCTTGTCGAAGGCCGGGTTGCGCAGCACCAGCCAGGCGCCCAGGGCGACCGCCACCGTCTGGTGCAGCCGCCACGCCCAGAGCAGCACCACCCGCCCGCCGAGCCTCGCGTCCATCCAGCGCAGCAGCGCCGCGATCACGGCGAGGCCGAAGACCTGCAAGGCGGCTTCCTGGAAGCGCCAGCCGGCCCGGGTTTCCGCGATGTCACCGCCGGTCACGGCGTGGCGGATCTCGAGCAGCATCAGCGCCGCCAGCAGCGCCACCGCGCCGGCCTCCAGCACCCGCACCGCCAAGTCATCCCCCCGCCGGTGGAACAGGAACGCGGCCAGCGCGAAGCTCGCCGCCGGCAGGCCATAGGCCGGCAGAAGGCCGTTCACCACCGGCCAATCCCCGAAGGCATAAGCGGCGACCTGCCAGTTCAGCAGCAGTCGCACCAGCACCAGCCCGGCCACCACCATCGCCACGCGCCGCAGCGCCGGCAGTCCGGCCCGCGCCTCGATCCAGGCGAGAGGCGGCAGGAACAGCGCGATGGCGATGCTCAGCCACTGATCCGCCAGCAGCATCGCCGCCCCTAATGCCACTGCGCCGACCGCGCCCGCCGCATGCACCCCGGCGCGCTGCGGCGCCGCCTCCCGCATCGCCAGCGCCGCCATGCCGATCAGCGCGGCGGCCAGCGCCAGCGAGACAGCCGCCCAGCCCCCATCGATCGCGAAACCCCGCACGCGCCCATAGGCGATCAGCAGCGCCAGCAGCGGCACGGCGGCCGGCAGCGCAGCCCAGGGGAGGGGGCTCGCCTGCCGGCGTTCTCCCCAGGCGCCGGCCGCCGCCTGCATCCCCGCCAGCAGTAGCGCTGCGATCAGGAAGGGGTGCAGCGCCTCCGGCGGCCAGGGCACGCCGGGCAGGATGCTCTGCACCACGCCCTCGATGGTGATCGCCTCCCCCGGCGGTGCCCAGGCGCCGATCGGCCAGAACAGCAGCAACAAAAGCCCGGCCAGGGCGGCGAGCCAGGGCAGCCTGTTCAGCCGCGCTTCCCGCGCCGCGCCCCAGATCGTCACCGGCGTCAGCAGCAGCAGCCCGGCGGCGGGGCCGAGGCTGGACGTGCCGCCCGCCAGCAGCGCCAGCCCGGCCAGCGCCAGCACCCCCACCGGCATCACCGCCAGCCGCCGCCCCGCCAGGCTTTCCATCGCGATGCCCGGCAGCAGCGCCAGGTGCAGCGCCACCGCCGCCGGCACGAACAGCGCCGGCCACCACAGGTCATCCGGCCCCGGCGCCATGATGCCGCCCAGCACGACCCAGCCCGCGCCCATCAGCAGCGCCGCCCAGCCCAGCCACACCGCGCCAACGCGGCGCACCACCGCCAGCGCCGCCGCCGTCACCACCAGCAGGTAGCTGAACAGCCCGGGCAGGAAGGGATCCTGCGTATCGACCAGCACCGGCGTTGCGAAGGCGCCGAGGATGCCGATCGCCGCCACCAGCCGCCCATGCCGCAGCGCCAGAGCCATGGCCGCCAGCGCCACCCCCGCCATCGCCGCGAAGCCCAGCAGCGCCGGCAACAGGGCGTAGAGCACCCCCGCCGAATAGGCCGCGCCGAACAGCATCGCGACGCCGCCCGCCGCCAGCGCCGCCGGTGCTTCATCCGCGGCCTGGCTGCCGGGGCGCCGCAGCAGCCACTCCGCGCCCACCAGCAAAGCGAGCCCGATCACCACGGCCAGGGCGCAGCGTTCGGCCGGGCCGAGCCAGCCTTCCTCCACCGCCGTCTTGACCAGGAACACCGCCGCCATCAGCAGCGCCGCCGCGCCGAGCCAGGTGCCCCAGCGCAGCGTCAGCGCTTCCTCCAGCCCCGGTCGGTGGGCGGGGGGAGGCGTTGGGTCACGGATCTCAGGCGGCGGCAGGTCCGGCGCCGGCGCCGCCCAGGGATTTTCGAACGCCACGGCGTCGGCGGGTGGGCGAGGCACCACCGTCTCCGTCACGGTCACCACCGCCTCCACGGGCGCAGCCCGCGTGAGCGTCGCCGCCCACTCCGCCCGCAGCGCCGCGACCTCCGCGCGGGCCCGCCGCGCCTCCCGCCAGCCGAGGATGCCGAGCACCCACCCCGCGACCAGCACGACCAGGAGGAGGACGGCGAGGGAGATGAGGCTTTCCATACCGTCCAGGCTCCGCCGCCACCCCCGCCCCGTCAACACGGCCGTGCCGATGGCCGCGATAGCTATGGCCAAGGGCTGCGATAGCCGCATGGCCAGGGGCCAGCCCGCCGCCGCCGGCTACACTCCCACCAGGGGGGGACAACCCCCGGAGGAGGAAACAATGAACGCCATGAGGCGCGCCCTCGGCGCCGGCCTGCTCGCCGCCGCCGCTTCCCTTTCCCTTTATGGGCCGGCCCAGGCCGCCTGGCCGGAACGGCCGATCCGCCTGGTCACGCCCTTCGCCCCTGGTGGCGGCACCGATATCGTCGCCCGCCTGCTCGCCCCGAAGCTCGCGGAAGCCCTCGGCCAGCCCGTGGTGGTGGAAAACCGCACCGGCGCCAATGGGGTGATCGGCGTCCGCGCCGTCGCCGCCGCGCCGGGGGATGGCTATACGCTGCTGCTCGACGCCCCCGGCATCGCCATGAACGCCTCCCTGCTGCGGGAGCCGCTGTACGATCCGATCCGGGATTTCGAGCCGGTGGCGCAGATCCTCTCGGTGCCCTTCGTCATCGTCGTGCCCCCCAGCCTGCCGGCCCGTACCCTGCCTGAATTCCTGGCCCTCGCCCGCGCCCGAGGGCGGGAGCTGAATGTCGCGGCCGGTGGGCCTTCCACCATCCTCGCCGCGCAGCTGTTCCGCTTGCAAACGGGCGTGGACTTCACCTTCGTCCCCTATCGCGGCAGCGCGCCGGCCGCCGCCGCGACGATGACCGGGGAGGTGCAGGTCATGTTCTCCGACTTCCCCTCCGTCGCCGGCCAGGTCGCGGGTGGCGCGCTGCGCCCGCTCGCGGTCAGCACGGCGGAGCGTGTGGCGCAGCTCCCCGCCGTGCCGACGGCGCGGGAGGCCGGGGCGCCCGACTACGTCGTCGATATCTGGTACGGCCTCTATGCCCCGCGCGGCACGCCGGCCGCGGTGGCGGATCGCCTGCATGCCGAGCTCGCCCGCATCGTCATGCTGCCGGATATCCGCGAACGCTTCGCCACCCTCGGCGCCACCCCCGTCACCCCCAGCCGGGACGCCTTCCGCGCCCATCTGGCCAGTGAGGTCGCGCGCTGGCGGGATGTGGTGACGCGGGGCGGGGTCACGCGGGAATAGGCAGGACGCAGCTCGGACGCTGTATCATTTATCTCTTCCGATAAATGGAAAATATACAACGCCCCTGCTACCGTGAGGCGATCCAGGACGCTGGGAGGATTGCTTCATGGTGGCGATGGTTGGCGACATTGCGTGGATGGATGGCAGCAAGTTCGGCCATGTCGGCATCTTCACCAATGCGAACACGATGCTGCATGCCCAGAACAGCGGCGGGCTGCACACCGATGGGCATGGCGTCGAGCAGAGCGGCCAGATCATCTACCAGACCAACCAGGCCTTCCGTCCGCCCTGGGCCGATCTGAGCGAGGCGGAGCAGGCGGCGGCGAAGGCGCGCATCACCGCCGTTACCAACCGCTTCATGCGCCAGGCTGTGCCCTATGGCATCTGGCGGGCCATCCGCCTGAAGCTCGGCAGCAGCACCTTCGGGCCGGAGGCGAAGAAGCGGCTCGACAAGTATTGGGCCCGTCTGCAGAAACCCGTGCCCGCCGACCGTTCCCCGGTGGAGAAGCTGGTCACCAAGCTGACCTGCGTGGAAGCGGCGATCCTCACCTACCAGCTCGCCTTCTACGAATCGCGCACCGTGCCATTCTTCATCAACCTCGATGCCGCCCACACCATGCCGCGGGACATGGCGAAGTGGCTGCTCGCCAATCGCTGGACCAAGGTCAGCGTCTGAACGCTGCCTGCTTGCCAGGGGGAGGGGCGGCCCATAGCCTCCGGCCGTCTCAACCTCCTGGCCCTTCATGCTTCTCCAGCAGATCCGCTGCTTCGTGGCCGTCGCCGAATCCGGCAGCTTCACCTCCGCCGCCCGCCAGCTGAACCTCTCCCAGCCGGCGCTGGGGGCGCATGTGAAGAACCTGGAAGGCACCGTCGGCACAAGGTTGTTCGACCGTCACTCCCGCGGTGTCGCCCTGACCGGCGCCGGCCATGCCTTCCTCGCGGAAGCCCGCCAGGTGCAGGAAGCCGTGGCGCGCGCGAGGGCCGCCGTGGAGCCCTTCCTCGGGCGGCAGGAGGTGCAGGTCTCGCTCGGCATCACGCCGACCTCGGGCAAGACGCTGGTGCCGGACCTGCTGATGGAAAGTGCCGCGCAGGCGCCAGAACGCCGGCTTTACCTGCGGCCCGGCCTGTCCGATGACCACAGGCGGATGCTGCTCTCCGGCGCCGATCTCGACGCCGCCTTCTGCTACGACCCCGAACCGCATGACGCGCTGGCGATCCATCCGCTGTATGAGGAAGACCTGTTCCTCGTTGGCGCACCGGATGTGGTGGCCGCGAAAGTGGGGGCCGTTGCGGGCCCCATCGCCCTGGCCGACCTGCCGCGCTTCCCCCTGGTGCTGGACCATCGCTTCCACGCCGCTCGCCGCCGGATCGAGGAATTGGCCACCGCGCGCGGCGTGAAGTTGCAGGTGCGGCTGGAGGTGGAGCCGGCCGAGGTGAAGCGCGCCCTCATCATGCAGCGCAGCGCCTGCACCCTGGTGCCCTATGGCCTGTTCATGGAGGAGATCGCCCAGGGCCTGATGTGCGCCCGCCGGGTGGTGGACCCGCCGGTGCCGCGCCGCATGGCCTTGGTGATGCGCCGCACCCTGCCCGCCGTCATCGCCCTCGGCCTGCTCGCGCTGGTGCGTCCCATCGTGCAGCGCAAGATCGCCGAGGGCGGCCTCGGCTGGCGCGCCTGTGGCGATGAGCCCGCGGCCGAGGAAGGCGCCTGAGGCGGTGGCGGAAAGCAGTCTCGGCAAGGCGCTGGCCATCCTCGATCTGCTGGAGGACGCCGAGGCGCCGCTGGAGGCGGAGGCGCTGCATGCGCGCTCCGGCCTCACCCGCTCCACGCTGTACCGCTACCTCAAGGAATTGCAGGAAGCCGGGCTCGTCGCCTCCTTCCATGATCGTGGTTTCACGCTCGGGCCGCGCGTGGCGGAGCTGGATTACCGCATGCGGCGGACGGACCCGCTGATCGCCGCCGCCCGCCCGGCCATGGCGGCGCTGGCGCGGGAATTCCCCGGCATCGCGCTGCTGTGCCGCCGCTACCGGGACCGGGTGCTCGGCGTGCATCAGGAAGGCAGCATGGGTGAGCGGCGCAGCACTTATGAGCGCGGCCTCGCCATGCCGCTGTATCGGGGAGCGGCGAGCCGGGTGATCCTCGCCCATCTCCCCGCCGCCAGCATCGTCCGGTTGCAGGCCCGCAACCCCGAAGGCTTCGCCGAGGGCGGGCTGGGCGCCACGGCCGCCGAGGCGCGCGCCGTGCTGTCCGCCATCCGCAAGCGCGGCTGGGACATGACCTCCGGCCAGGTGACGCCCGGCGTCACCGGCATCGCCGTGCCGGTGCTGGATGCGCGCGGGGCGGAGAGTGGCAGCCTTTCCGTCACCCTGCCGCGCCCTGCGATCCCGGCGGAAGAAGCCACCGCCATGGCCAACCGCCTCACCGAGGCGCTGCGGGAGATGCAGGAGAAAATCCCAAATGCTGGGACTTGACCTTCCCATCCTCGGCGCCATCATGGGTGGCCTAAGTCGAGGGAAGGAAACGTCCGATGCTGCGGACGGAGGTGGTGATCATCGGTGCCGGCCCGGTGGGGCTGACGCTGGCCGCGGATCTCGGCCGGCGCGGCGTGCGCTGCGTGCTGGTCGAGAAGAAGCCGGCACCGGAATTCCTGCCGAAGATGGAACGCTGCAATGCGCGGTCCATGGAACTGTATCGCCGCATCGGCCTCAGTGAGCGTATCCGCTCCGCGGGGCTGCGCGCCGATGTGCCCATGGATGTCTTCGTCGTGCTGTCGCTGGCCGAAAAGCCGCTGCTGCATCTGCCCTATCCTTCCGTCGCAGAATCGCAGCGCCAGATCCGCGCGGTGAATGACGGCACCCAGCCCTGCGAGCCCTACCAGCTCATCTCCCAGTACACGCTGGAGCCGCTGCTGAAGGCGGTGGCGGAAACCCTCCCCACGGTCACGCTGCGCTACGGGCAGGAGTTTCTCGAATACAGCCAGGACGCGGCGGGCGTGACGGTGACCGTCTCCGCACCCAGTGGTGGCACGGAGACGATCCGCGGTGCCTACCTCATCGGCTGCGACGGCGGCGCGAGCCCGGTGCGCAAGCAGATGGGCATCCGGCTGCGCGGCGAGGGTAACCTGATGGGGCTGTTCCAGGCCCTGTATCGCTGCGACACCTTGTTCGACCGCCTGCCCATGGGCGAGGGGCCGGGCCATGGCCGCCACTACCATGTGGCGGATGACCGCGCCTCCTTCCTCATCATGCAGGACAGCACCCGGCACTGGACGCTGCATGCCACCGTCCCGAATGCGGAGGACATGGCCGCGCAGTTCGAGAAGGTGGTCGGCTTCCCCGTGCCGTATGAGGTCCTCTCCGTCGCGCCTTGGCGCCAGAACCTGCTGCTCGCCGATCGCTACGCCGATGGCCGCGTGCTGCTGGCCGGGGACAGCGCGCATCTGGTGATCCCGACCGGTGGGCTCGGCATGAACACCGGCGTCGGCGATGCCTTCGACCTTTCGTGGAAGCTGACGGGCACGCTGCGCGGCTGGGGCGGGCCGAACCTGCTCCGCAGCTATGAGATCGAGCGCCGCCAGGTCGGTGACCGCAATGTCGGCGCCTCCCGCTACGCCTCGCTCGGGCGGCGCAAGTGGCGGGGCCAGTATCGGCCGGAGATGCGCGATGCGACGCCGGCCGGCCAGGCGGCGCGGGACAACCTCGCCCGCATCGCCGATGTCGAACAGCGCAAGACGAATGAGATGATCGGTGCCGAGCTCGGCTATCGCTGCGTGGACAGCCCGATCATCGACAACATCCCCGGCGGGCCGGAGCATCTGTTCCGCGAATACCACCCCACCACCTGGCCCGGCGCGCGGCTGCCGCATGTGTGGATGGCGGATGGCTCGGCGTTGCAGGACCACATCCCGGATGACGCCTACTGCCTGCTGCGCCTCGGCGGCGCGACGGAGACGGCCGGGCTGAAGCGCGCCTTCGAGGAGATCGGCGCGCCGCTCCGCGTCATCGACATTGCCGATCCCGCGGTGCGCGCCGTGCAGGGCTTCGACCTGCTGCTGCTGCGGCCGGACCTGCATGTCGTCTGGCGCGGCAACCGCCCGCCGGAGGACGCCGCCGCACTCGCCGCCACCGCCACCGGGTACTGATTTCCCTCTCCCGCGCTTGCGGGGGAGGGTCGGGGTGGGGGTGGCTCCAGATCGTGGTTGGGCTCAATCCGCCTTGATGTTGCCTTCCCGGATGATGCGCGCCCAATGCTGGATGTCGTTCGCCATGGCGGCACGAAAAGCCTCCGGCGTGCTGCCGCCGGCGACCATGCCCTGGACGCGTAGGCGCGCCTGCGTTTCCGGCATGGCGAGCCAGGCATTCACCTCCGCATTGTAGCGCTGCGTCAGGTCGGCCGACATGCCGGGCGGGCCGAACAGGCCGTACCACAGCGTGACATTCGTCATGGGGTAGCCGGCCTCCGCGAAGGTTGGCACCTCCGGCGCTTCCGGCTGACGGCGATCGCTGCCGATGGCCAGCACCTTGATCTGCCCGGCCTGCGCCAGCGGCAGCGCGACATGCACCGGGATCATCATCGCGTCGATCCGCTTGCCGATCACGTCCTGGATCGCCTGCGCCGCGCCGCGATAGGGCACATGCGTCAGCTCGATGCCGGTGTTGATGCGGAACAGCTCCATGATCATGTGATGCGGCGTGCCATTGCCGGGCGAAGCATAGGTCAGCACCTGCGGCCGCGCCTTCGCCATCTCCACGAAGCCGCGCGCATTCTCGACCGGCAGGTCCGAGCGCACCGCCAGCACCACCAGGCCATAGGCCAGATTGAGCACGAAGGTGAAGCCGGTGAGCGGATCATAGGGCAGGGTGGCCATCAGCGACGGCGTGGTGACGAAGGGATCGCCGAGCACCAGCATCGTTCGCCCATCCGGCGCTGCGCGGTTCACCGCCTGCGCCGCGATGACGCCGCTCGCGCCGGTGCGGTTATCCACCACGAAGGGCACGCCGAAGCGCTGCGACAGGTGCGGCGCCATCAACCGGGCCAGGATGTCATTCCCCGTGCCGGCGGTGGAGCCGACGATCAGCGTCACCGGCCCATCCGGCTGGCGCGCCTGCCCGAGCGCCGGCAGCGCAACGGTCGAAAGGCCGGCGCCGAGGGCGTGCCTGCGGGTGATGATCATGGTCGTTCCTTCCCATCCCTAGTTGCGCCCAATCTGGCGCAAGCGTGGCCATGGGCAAGGGGCGATCTTTCGCGGAAAGCCTCGCCTATGGCTCCCCTTCGCAATCGCTAGTGGCCGCGCCCGCGCGTGGGCTGCAAGCTGTGGCGAAACGGCACGCGCTCGAGCGCGGCCGAGGGAAGGAAAACGCCATGCCGGTCATCATCCCGGGGCGAAGGGCGCTGCTCGGCGCGGCCCTTCTTGCCCTGTCATCCCTTGTTCAGCCCGCCGCGGCGCAGGGGAGCTATCCGGATCGGCCGGTGCGTATCGTCGTGCCCTACCAGCCCGGCGGCGGCAACGACATCACCGCCCGCGTCGTTGGCGCGCGGCTCTCCGAGCAACTCGGCCAGCCCGTTGTGGTGGAGAATCGCTCCGGCGCCGCCGGCACCATCGCAGGCCGCTACGTCGCCGGCGCGGCGGCGGATGGCTACACGCTGCTGATCGACAGCGTCAGCATCGCGCAGAATGCGACGCTGTATCGCAACGCCGGCTTCAGCGCCGCGACGGATCTGGTGCCGGTCGCGCAGCTGGTGGAACTGCCGTTCATCGTCGCGGTGAACCGCAAGGTGCCGGCGCGCAACCTGCAGGATTTCATCGCCGCCGCCCGCGCCCGTCCCGGCGCGCTGAACGTCGCGGAAAGCGGCACCTCGCCCCGCCTGGTGGGGGAGCTGTTCCGCCTCGTCACGAACACCGAATTCACCTTCGTGCCCTATCGCGGCAGCGCGCCGGCCGTCGCCGCCGTGCTGTCCGGGGAGGTGGAGGTGTTCTTCTCCGACCTTCCCTCCATCGCGCCGCACGCCCAGCGGGCCGATGGCCCCGTCGCCGCGCTGGCAATCACCGCGCGCCAGCGTTCGCCGGTGCTGCCGGAGGTGCCGACGGCGCGAGAGCTTGGCCTGCCGGATTTCGAGACGATGTCCTGGTACGCCATCTTCGCGCCGCGCGCGACGCCGATGCCGATCGTCATGCGGCTGAACCGCGAATTCAACGCGGCGCTGGCCGACCCTGGCGTGCGCACCCGCCTCGCCGCCATCAGCGCCGATCCCGCGCCGCTGTCGCAGCCCGAATTCGCCGCCTTCTACCAACGTGAGATCGCGATGTGGCGCGACGTCATCCGCCGCGCCGCGATGGCGATGGCGGATTGAGGCACGCATGACCAAGGACACGCTCGCATGAGTCTCGCCGGAACCGGCGCCATCGCCATCTGGAATGACGTGAAGGAGGGCAAGCGTGACCTCATCACGGATTGGCATGACCGCGACCACATCCCCGAACGCACGGGCATCCCGGGCTTCCTGCGCGGCCGCCGCTTCGCCGCGCTGGAAGGCAGCCCGGAGTTCTTCATCCTTTACGAGACCGCGGATGGCAGCGCCGCGCAGTCGCCCGCCTATTTTGCGCGGCTGAACAACCCGTCGCCCTGGACGGCGAAGGCGAACAAGGATTTTCTCGGGACGATCCGCGGCATCTGCGATGTCGCCGCCTCGCTTGGCCATGGCGAGGGCGGCTGCATGCTCACGCTCCGCGCCGATCCCGCGGAAACGGAGGCCGCTTCGGTGGATGCCGCCGTCATCGCCGCGCTGCCTGCCATCGTCGCGGAACACGGCGTGCTCGCCGCGCATTGGCTGGTGGCGCAGCGCGCCGTCAGCCTGATCGAGACCAATGAGCGGGTCGGCCGCGCGCCGTTGCGCGCGCCGAACCGCATCCTGATGATCGAGGGCATCGCCCCCGATTCCATCAAGGCCGCCCTGGCGAAGCACCTGCCGGCGTTGGCTGGCGACGTCGGCGTCTATCGCCTCGAGGTTGCCCGCGCCGCCGGGCATCGGGACTAGGCGAATGGACGCCATCCTGACGCGCTGGGCGGCCGATATCGCGGGCTTTGACGGCGCGACGCTGCCGGCGCCGGTAAAGCGCGACATCATCCGCCGCGTGCTGGATACCGTGGGCTGCGGCCTCGCCGCCTTCCACCACCCCGCCGTTGCCGCTGGCCGTCGCATCGCGCTGCTGGCCAGCGAGGCGGAGGGGGCGACGCTGCTCGGCACCGCGCATCGCGCACCGGCCGACCTCGCGGCTTTCGTCAACGGCACGGCCGGCCGCGTGCTGGAGGGGAACGATGCCTACCCCGGTGGTGGCGGCCATCCCTCCGACGCCATCCTGCCCCTGATCGGCCTGGCGGAGACGCTGGATGCCGGCGGTGCGGCGCTGATGGAAGCGGTCTGGATCGCCTATCAGGTGCATTTCGCGTTGTTCCGCGACATGAAGCTGCGCGACCGGGGTCTTGACCACACGCACTACACCACCGTCGCCACCGCCGCCGGGGCGGCGAAGCTGCTGGGTCTCGATGCCGCGACGACGCGGGAGGCGCTGGCGCTCGCCATCACGCCGAACCTCGCCCTCCATGCGACGCGGGTCGGCGCGCTGTCCATGTGGAAGGGTGCCGCGGCCGGCAATGCGGGGCGCGGCGGGATCTTCGCGGCAAGGCTCGCCTGGGCCGGCATGACGGGGCCGGAGAGGCCGCTCGATGGCCATCACGGGCTGATCGAACTGATCGGGCCACGGGATGCGGGGCCGCTGTTCCACGACCCAGACCCGATGCTGACGCGGGCCGCGCATAAATGCATGCTCAGCGAATACCACGCGCAGGGGCCGATGATGGCGGCGCTGGAGTTGCGCCCCCGCTTCGCGCTGGAGGACCTCAAGACGATCGAGGTGATCACCTACTGGTTCACCTGGAGCGAGATCGGCAGCGGGGCGGAGAAGTGGAAGCCGGAGACGCCGGAAGCGGCCGACCATTCGCTGCCCTACATGATCGCCGCCGTGCTGGTGGATGGCGCTTTCGATGACGCGATCTTCGCCGCGGCGCGGCTCGGTGATCCGCGCATCGCGGCGCTGATGCCGAAGGTGGTGGTGACGGAGGACCAGGCGCTGTCCGCCATCTTCCCACGCGCCTATCCCTGCCGCGTCGTGGTGACGCTGCGGGATGGCACGGTGTTGCGCGCCAAGGTGGCGAACCCGCCCGGCCATCCCGACAACCCGATGACCGAGCAGCAGATGGACGCGAAATTCCTGATGCTCGCGGGCCGGATGCTGCCGGCGGCACGGGCGGCCGAGGCGCTGGCCTGGCTGCGGGCGCTGGAGCGGCAGCCCAGCCTGCGGCCGCTGCCGGGGATGCTGGCGCTGGCGTAGGGCTCGCTACGCCGCCAGCGCCGCGCTCGCCGCCGCCTCGCCGGCCAGCTTGCCGAAGACCGATCCCGCCATCAGGCCGGACCCGCCGGGATAGCCGAAGTAGAACAGGCCGCCGACGATCTCGCCTGCCGCATGCAGGCCGGGGATCGGCTTGCGGTCGATATCCATCACTTGGCCGGTGGCCCCCTCCGCGGCGATGCCGCCGAAGGTGAAGGTGATGCCGCAGCCGACCTGGTAGGCCTCGAAGGGGCCGTCCTCGATGGTCTGCGCCCAGTTGCTTTTCGGGACGGCCAGCCCCTCGGTCCGCTTGCCGTCGAGCACCTGGCGATCGAAGGGAATGTCCTGCCGCACGGCGGCGTTGAAGCGCGCGACTTCCTCGAGGAAGCCCTTGGGATCGACGCCTTCGAGCTTGCCCGCCAATTCCTCCAGCGTCTCGGCGCGCACCTTGGAGACGCGCTTGATGCGGTAGGTGTCGTTCAGCAGCGGGATCGTCTTCGCGTCGAAGATCTGCCAGGCGAACATGTCGGGCTGGGAGAGGATGGCGCGCCCCATCTTCGAATAGGTGCGGATGCGGAGATCGCTACCCTCATCGACGAAGCGGCGGCCCGCGGAATTCACCATGATGGAGTAGGGATAGGAGAACTTGTTGAAGCTATCGCCGATCTCGAGGTCGCCCGTCACCGGCGCGTTGTTGTCCCAGGCGACGGAATGGCAGCCGGACCATTGCCCGGTGGACGCGGCGCCGATCTCGAGCGCCATGGCGATGCCGCCGCCGGTGTTGAAGCGGGTGCCACGCACCTTGGCCATCTCCCACCCCGCGCCGAGATAGCGCGTCCGCATCTCCGGGTTCGCCTGGAAGCCACCGCTGGCGAGCACGACGGCCCGCGCACCGATCTTGGTGATGCCGGCGGGTGTCTTCACGCGCACGCCCTGCACCGTGACGCCATCATAGATCAGGCCGGTGACGCGGTGTTCGTAGCGGATCTCGATGCCGGCCTTGGCGCAGGCCGCCATCTCCGCCGCGATCAGGCCGGCACCGCCGCCCCAGGCATCGAGCGTGAGTTCACCCGTGAAGGTGAAGCGGCCATCGGCGCCCTTCACGGCCATGCGGCCCCAGATCGGCACGAAGCGCACGCCCTGGTTCTTCAGCCAGAACATCGTCTCCCGCGACTGGGTCACGAGCTGTTCCGTCATCGCGGCGTCGCAGCGATAGCGCGTCACGCGGAACATGTGCTCGAAATAGGCCTCCTCGGAATGGCTGCCGAAATCGGTATTCGCCATTTCCGTCTCGGTGAGGTCCGGCACCAGGCGATGGATGTCGGCGGCACCCTCGTAGCAGAACTTGAAGGCGCCGGCGGTGAAGCGGGAATTGCCGCCGGATTCCGCCTCCGGCGCCGCTTCCAGCACCAGCACGCGGGCGCCCTTCTGGCGGGCGGCGAGGGCGGCGCAGAGCGCGGCATTGCCGGCGCCCACCACGATCACATCGACATCGCTCATGACCGTGCTCCGGCAGGCTGGGGGGCGGCGAAGCCTTCGCGCGCATTGGCGCTGAGGGCGGGTTCTTCCCGCAGCACGCCGCGCGCGGCGTGGCGGCCGGAGACGAAGGCCCAGGCGAGGTGGTGGCCGTGGCCGTCCAGCAGCACGCCGCCCTGGCCGCTGCCGCCGGCGCCGAACAGGCCTGGGATCGGCACGTCGCCATGGCCGAGCACCTGCAGGTCATCCGTCACGGCCAGGCCACCTTCCGTCACCGTGAGGTAGCCGCGCGCGGGGCCGAGGGCGGTGAAGGGGCCTTCGGTGATGCGCTCGCCCACGGGGCGGGCGGCGTTGTGCTCCGCGATCGCGGCCGCTAGCGCTGTGGGGTCGGCGCCGAGCTTGCGGGCGAGCCCCTCGATGGTCGGCGCCTCGAAACAGATGTCCTGCCGCGCGGCGCGGTAGTCGGCCAGATAGGCATAGGCGACGCCGGGGGCGGTGGAGACGAAGTTCGGCCAGGCTTCGAATTTGCGGGCGAGGCGGGCATCGAGCACGATGTAGCCCTTGTTCTCCTCGGTCATGGCGAGGTTGCGGGCGGGGCTCGTCAGGTCCATCGGAATCAGCGTGCCGCCGCGGGTGACCAGCGCCGCCCCCTGCTTGAACAGCGCAGGCTCCGGCCCCAGCACGGTGGTGATGAAGCGCATCAGGAAGGGCCGCATCAACGCTGGCGGCAGGAGGCGCCACGCCAATTGCACCATGCGCGTGATGCTGCGCCAGGGTGGCAGCTTCAGCACCCAGGATTTGTTGGCGGGCGGCACGAAGCGCATGCGCGGGATGTAGAAGTTCGAATAGTCGCCGTTGACGATGCGGCAGCCATGCCGTTCCGCGACGGCGAGCACGCTGCCGTCATTATGGGGGTAGGTCGGCTCTGCGTTGACGACCGAGGGCGGGAACCAGCGGGCGCGCATCTCCTTGCTCGCGGCGAAATCGCCGGCGGCGAGGATGACACCGCGTGTCGCGTGCAGCGTCTGCTCCGCGCCGGAGGCATCGCGCACCCGGATACCGTCGATGCCGCCCTCGGCATTGAACACCAGATCCGTCAGCGCGGTGGAACAGCGGATCTCGACACCGAGCTTCCGGGCGCGCTTTTCGAGGTGATAGGTGAGCGAGGCGGCGCCGGGGATGGCGTTGTGCATGCGCGGCTTGGTGTGCGGCGCCTCAAGATTGGGGCCGATGAACTCGACGCCCATTTCCATCAACCACAGCAGCGTATCCGGCGCCTCATGCGTCATCAGCTTGCGGAGGGCGAGGTTGTCCGGTCGCTTGGCCCCGGCATTCACCAGGTCCATATCCGCATAGTGCTGGGCGATGCTGTCCTCCACCCCCGCGCGCTTCTGGTGGGGGGAGGAACTGGTGGTATAGGCGCCAACCGCCCAGGCGGTGGCGCCACCGCAGGCCGGGGCCTTTTCCACCAGCAGCACCGAGGCGCCGAGCGTGGCCGCCTCCACCGCGGCGGCGAGACCGGAGCCCCCCGCGCCGACTACGATCACGTCATGCATTATTCCGGTCCCTCAAACGCCGGGCGCGTCGCATCATTTCGGACCCTGGTTGCCCAGCGCCCGGTCCCGCAGCAGCGTCGCGTGCAGGGCGCGCATGCCGAGCGGATAGACATCGAGCCCGAAGCCGCAGATCAGCCCCTTCACGCCCTTGCTCAGCATGGAAGGCGGCCGCCACGCGTCGCGCTGGTAGATGTTGGTGATGTGGATTTCCACCACCGGCACGCCGATCGCCTTCACGGCGTCATGCAGGATGATGGAGGTGCGGGCGAGGCCGGCGGCGTTGATGACGATCCCGTCGAAGGCGGTATGCGCCTCATGCACCCAGTCGATCAGGATGCCCTCGTGGTTGGTCTGGCGGAAATCCACCGCCATGCCGAGCGCCTCGCCCTCCGCCTCGCACATCCGCTTCACGTCGGGCAGCGTGCCGGTGCCGTAGAGATGCGGCTCCCGCACCCCGAGCATGTTGAGGTTCGGGCCGTTGAGGATGAGGGCCTTGAACATCGGGTCCGCCTTCGTCACTGGGGCTGAATGCCGGCGGCCGTGATGATCTGCCGGTAGCGTTCGAGATCGGCGCGGATCACGTCGGAAAACTGCTCCGGCGTGTGGTTGCCGACGACGAGGCCTCGGCTGGTGAGGCGCACCGCCGTCTCGGGTTCCGCGAGCACGGCGCGGATTTCGTCATGCAGGCGCTGCACCAGGGGGCGCGGCGTCGCGGCGGGAACGGCGATGCCGTACCAGCCGACGATGCGAAAGCCCGGCAGGGTTTCTGCCACCGTCGGCACATCCGGCAAGGCGGGGGACCGCACATCGGAGGTGACGGCGATGGCGCGCAGCGCGCCGGACCGCAGATGGCTTTCGATGTCGAGCCCGCCGAAGCCCTGCACGGTGATCTGCACCTGGTTCGCCAGCAGGTCGTTCATCACCGGGCCTTCGCCGCGATAGGTCGCCTGGGTGATCTGGATGCCGGCCATGCTGGCGAGCAGGTCCATGGAAAGCTGCGCCTGGCCGCCGATGCCGCCATTGCCGCCGGTGATGGCGTTGGGGTTGGCCTTCGCGTAGTCGATCAGCTCCCGCAGCGTGCGGGCGGGCACGCGGGAATTGACGACGAGGACGGAGCCCACTTCCGTCATGATCGTGACCGGCGCGAAATCCCGCACGGGGTCGAAGGGCATCTCCCGGTACATGTGCGGGTTGACGGTGATGTTCTGCGTCACCGTCGTCAGCGTGTAGCCATCGGGGGCGGAGCGCGCACCGGCGGCGAAGCCGATATTGCCGCCGGCGCCGCCGCGATTATCCACGGTGATGGGCTGCCCGAGCCGAGCCGCGAGCCGCTGCATGACGACGCGGCTGACGAAATCCGAACCGCCACCAGCCGCGAAGGGCATGATGTTGGTGAGGGGGCGGGCGGGCCATGCGGCCTGCGCCGAAGCGTCGCCTGCCGGCAGTCCCACCTTCAGCAAGGATGCGCCGGCGATGCCGGCCGCGAATTGCCTGCGCGTGATCATGGCCCGTCTTCTACCTCCAGCGACGCCGGGCTTGGCTGCCCGGTCGTCCGTTCATCCTACACGGATCAGGCGCGCGGCTTCAGGCCGAACAGCTTCTCCGCGTTGCGGAAGTTGATCTTCTCCCGGTCTTCCTTGCTGAACTCCATGGACTCCAGCACCTTGATCGTCTCCCGGATGTAGCCGGGGCCGCGCTCGGGATCGAAGGGGCAGTCGGAGGCGAAGAGCACCTTGTCCGGGCCGTAGAATTCGATGCCGCAGACCGTCGCGGCGCGGCTGCCGAAGACGGCGCTGTCGGCATAGAAATCCTTGAAGTAGTCGAAGGGGCGGCGCTTCAGGCCAGGCAGGACGTGCGACAGATCCTCATCCGTCGTGCGCTTGCCGAGCTGGTCCCAGCCCGGGCCGACGCGGCCTTCGAAATACGGCACCATGGCGCCGAGGTGGTGCGCCAGCACCTTCAGGTCCGGCAGCCGGTCGATGACGCCGCCGAAGACGAGGCGGGCCATGGCGGCGCTGGTCTCGTAGGGCCAGCCGAAGGTCCACCAGATCTCGTACTTCGACTTGTCCTCGGTCTTGTAGTCCGGCATCTCGTTGCCGCGGGACGGGTGCAGGCAGACCGGCTTGTCGTATTTCGCGGCCATCTCGAAGATCGGGAAGAAGCGTTCCTCGTCGATCGGCGCGCCGTTGATGTTGCTGTGGATCTGCAGGCCATTGGCGCCGAGGTCGCGGAAGGCGCGCTCCGCTTCCCGCGTCGCCGCTTCCGGGTCGTTCATCGGCAGGGAGGCGAGGAAGCCCACGAAGCGATCGGGATACTTCCGCACCAGCTCCGCCTGGCCGTCATTGGCGATGATGGCAAGCTCGGTGGAAATGGCGGGCGTGCCAAGCTGTTCAAGCGGCGGCATGCCCAGCGAGATGACCTGCGTGTAGTCATGGTGGTTGAACATATCCATGACGCGGAAGCGCTCATCCAGGTCGAAGATGCAGGGCACGCCCCGCATGCGCGCGCCGATGCCGGCCGCGGCACCTTCGAGCTTCAGCATCCGCTGCCACACACCGTCCGGGAAGAAATGGCAGAAGGCATCGACGTAGCGCATGGGGATTCCTCAGGAGAATTCGCAGGGGTGAAGGATGCATGGCAGGCACCGGGCGGGCCAGTCGGCCACGGCTTGTGCAGCCATAGGCCGGGGCATCAGGTGCCTTCCTCGATCAACGCCCGCAGGTAGCCGGCGGCGCGGGCGGCGCAGGTCTTGCCATCGGGGATGAAGATGAAAGGCTCCACCGCGATGGTGCCGCTGTAGTGGTGGCGCTTGAGCGCGGCGATGATGGGGGCGAAGCGCAGCGCGCCCTCGCCGGGGCCGCGGCGGTTCGGGTCGTTCACATGGACATGGGCGATCATGCCCTCGGGCAGCCAGCGGTCCAGCACGGCGGCCAGCGGCGTCTCCTCCGACACCGCGCCGGTGCAGCAATCCAGCATGGTGCGAAGGCCAGGGCTGTTCGCGGCGGCGACGATCTCCATCGCCTGCGCGACGGTGTTGATGAAGGGGGTGCGGTCGGCGCGGACGGGCTCGACGAGGTAGGTGACGCCCGCCTCGGCCGCGAAATCGCCGGCGCGGGCATAGGCCTCCGCG
>CANJXD010000038.1 GCA_947478535.1 Acetobacteraceae bacterium | reverse complement strand
TCGGGATGGCGGGCAAGGAGTTCAGCGCGCAGCAGCGGATGCTGCGCGAAAGACGGCGAGGCAACGGCGATGCGCGTCATCTCAATGCGCTTCGGCACCGCGCGCGGGTTCCAGCAATTCGAACAATACGCCGCCCGTCGTCGCGGGATCGAGGAAGGCCACGCGCGTGCCGCCATGCCCCGTATTCGGGAAACCCGGCCGCAGCCGCAGCCCCTTCGCCTGCAACTCGGCGATGGCGCTGTCGAGGTCCTCCACCTCCAGGCACAGATGAAACAGGCCCTCTCCCTTCTCCGCAATGAAGGCGGGCACGGAGGAGCCGGGGCCATCCGGCCGCAGCAATTCAATCGCGCTGTCGCCCACCTTGTAGATGGTGATGTCGAGCGGCGATCGCGGGCTGCGTTCACGATAGGGCGGCGGCAGGGCGAAGGCATCGCCGAGCACGGCATCCATCGCCGTGGTGTCGTTCAGCGCGATGGCCACGTGGTGGATGCGCGTGATCTTCATCAGTCGAGCCGCACGCCGGAACGCTGCACCACTTCGCGCCAGACCGGGGCCTCCGCCTGCATCTGCGCGGCGAATTCGGCCGGAGTGTTGCAGACGGGATCGGTCCCGAGGCGGCGCAGCCCGGCGCGGACCTCCGGGTCGCTGCAGGTCTCCCGCACCGCCGCGGCGACGCGGGCGATGGCGGCGGCCGGCGTGCCCTTCGGCGCCAGCAGGCCGTTCCAGGTCTCGAAGCGAAAATTCGGGAATCCCTGCTCGGCCACCGTCAGCACATCCGGCGCCAGCGCCGAACGTCCGCCACCGGAACTCGCGATCACCCGCACCTCCCCACCGCCGAGGAAGGGCGCCATGTCGGAGGGATTGCCGAAATAGGCGGCGACGCGCCCGGCCAGCAGGTCCTGCACCGCCGGCGCGCCGCCGCGATAGGGAACGTGCTGGATATCGAGGTTGGCGCGCAGCGCCAGCATGATCATCACGAGGTGGGTGCCCGAACCGGCGCCGCCGCTCGCATAGTCCAGCGCGCCGGGGCGGGCGCGGGCGGCGGTGATGAAATCGCCCAGGCTGCGGAAGGGGGAATTGCCGGGCACACCGAGGAAGAACGGGTTGGCCGCCAGGTTCACCGTCGGAATCAGATCCGCCATCGGGTCATAGGACAGCCGCATCAGCACCGGCAGCACCATGAGGTGGGATGGCGACAGCATGATGTAGGAATAGCCATCGCCCTGCGTGCGGGTGATGAAATCCCCGGCCACCGCGCCATTCGCGCCGCTGCGGTTCTCGATCACCAGGGGCTGGCCGAGCCGCGGCGCCGTGCGGTCCGCGAAGAGCCTCGCCAGGCTGTCCGAGATGCCGCCGGGCGGGAAGGGGACGACGATGCGCACAGGCCGGGTCGGCTGCCAGGCCTCCTGCGCCGCCAGCGGCATGGCGAAAGGCAGAAACAGTCCGATGGCCAGGGCCAGACGCCTCAGGGTCACGCGCATCTCGTCCACTTGCTCCCACCGGCGCGGTGATCCCGGCGCCCCTGTTTCATCCTAAGGTCGGAGGGAGCCATGATGGAAGCGCTTGGATGCAACTTGTCTCCCGTCACCGGAGCGCGGCGCGGCGATGACGCGTCTGTGAGTTGAGCCGGCGGCCAGTCTGACCTCCTTCTGCCTTGGCAGCATGCTCAATGCGCCCGGTGGAGGAACTCCCCTGACGAATCCAGATACCGGCGCTGGCAAGGAGGCGCTGGCCATGCCGCCTCGCCGGCGGTCGCGCCTGGAATGGCTTGCCCAGGTCAGCGCCGTCCTGGTTCCGGCCGCACTCTTTGCCCTTTTCGCCGGCAACGCCTGGGATTCCAACTGGCGAGAGGCGGGGCGGGAGCTTGAGCGGAGCGCGGATACGGTCGCGGAATACGCCCGTCGGGTGCTGGATGGCCATGCGCTGCGCCTGCAACGCGCCAATGACCTGTTCGTCGGGTTGGACGACCGCCGGATCGAGGCGGAGGAAGCGCGCCTGCATGCCGCGCTGGCGCGCATCACCGGGCCGACCACCGGCCCGGCGATGACGCAGAGCATCTTCGTCTTCGATGCCCGGTCGCACCTTGTCGCCAGCGCCACCGTCTACCCCGTGCCGCGGGGGCTCGACCTGTCCGACCGCGAATTCAACCAGGCGCTGCGGGACCCTTCGGTGCCCGAGCCCTGGCTGTCCTCCGTGCAGGTGGGCAGGCTTGCCCCGCGCGCCTTCTTCGCCATCAACAGCCGCCGCGCGCCTTCCGGCACCCTGCCGCCGGGTGCCTATGAAGGTGTCCTCAACGTCTCGATCTACGTGGATGAGGCGACTGCTGAATTGCACCGGCTCGCGGCGGAACCGGATGACATGGTCTCCCTGATCCGCCGGGACGGCCAGGTTCTGGCGGGGGCCGGGCCGGATGCCGAGGCGCCGGGAAGCCCCCGCCTGGCGCCGGCCGGGCCGATGGGGCGGGGCGAGCCGCGGCTGCTTGCGGCCAGCGCCTCTCCCCTCGATGCGGAGCGCCGCCTCGTCGCCTATCGCGCGGTGGAGGGTTGGCCCGCCTATGTCGCGGTGGCCCGGCCCCGGAGCGCCATCATCGCCCGGTGGCAGGAACGCGCGATCCTGCAAGGCGCCATCGCGCTGGCCGCCGCCGCTGCCCTGCTGGCGCTGGGGGAGGCCGGCATCCGCCGCCGCCGCGCCGCCGATGCCGAATCCGCGGCGTTGGCCGTCGCGAACCAGGCGCTGGAACGCCGGGTCGCCGAACGCACCGTCGCCCTGGCGGAGGAGCGGCGGCGCGCGGAAGCCGATGCGGCCGAACGCTCCGCCATCCTCGCCCAGCTTGCGGAAGGCGTGATCGTCGCCGACCAGGCCGGGCGCGTCACCTTCGTCAACGACGCCGCCGCGCGGATCCATGGTGCCGCACATCTCGGCGTAGGGCCGGACCATTTCGCCGAGGCCTATGGCCTGCGGACGGAGGATGGCCGCCCCTATCCGCCCGCGGATCTGGCCCTCGCCCGCGCCGCGTTGCAGGGCGAAGTGGTGGCGGAACAGCGCTGGCGCATCGACCGTCCCGATGGGGCCGAGGTCCTGGCCAGCGGCAGCGCCCGCCCGCTCCGTGATGCCGAGGGCCGGCAGATCGGCGCCGTGCTGACGCTGCGGGATGAGACGGCGCGGGACTTGGCGGAGCGTGCGCTCGCGACGCGGGAAGCCGCCTATCGCGCCATCTTCGAGACCGCCGCCGCGGGGGTGACCGAGATCGACGTCGCCACCAACCGCTACATCCGCGTGAACCGCCGCTTCTGTGAATTGGTGGGCCGCCGGCCGGAGGAGATCGAGGGTATCCTCGGCCCCGATGATGTGGCGCATCCCGAGGATCGCGGCATCGCCGTCTCGCGCCGCGCGGCGATGTCCCCCGATGGCAGCCATGAGGCCGACAAGCGCTATCGCCGGCCGGATGGCACCTCGCTTTGGGTGCGAGTGAATGCTGCCGTCTCCGCCCGCGATGCCCAGGGCCGCGCCTTGCGGACCGTGGCCGTGGTGCAGGATGTGACGGAGCGGCGGGCGGCGGAGCACCGCCAGGCGCTGCTGGTGGCGGAACTCAATCACCGCGTGAAGAATGTGCTGGCGACGGTGCAGGCCATCGCCGGGCAGACGCTGCGGGGCACCGGGGGCGACCCCAGGCATTTTGTCGCGGATTTCACCGGCCGGCTCAGCGTGCTCGCCCGCGCGCATGACCTGCTGACGGCGAATGCCTGGCAGGCCGCCGATATCGGTGTGCTGGCCCGTGCCGCTCTCGCCCCCTGGATCGGCAGCGAGGGCGCGCCCCGCGTGATGCTGACGGGGCTGGATGGCATCCGCGTCGGGCCACGCCAGGCGCAGGCGCTGGTGCTGGCGATGCATGAACTCGCCACCAATGCGGCCAAGCATGGCGCGCTGTCCCGCCCCGGGGGCAGTGTGGTGCTGGGCGGCATGCCGGCACCGGATGACGCGCTGCGCCTTGCCTGGGTGGAGAGCGGCGGCCCACCCCCGCAGCGGCCCGCCATCCCGCCGTGGGTTCGGCACGCGGCTGCTGGAACGCGGCCTGGCCGGTGATCTTGGCCCGGAGGCGCGGGTGACGCTGCACTACCCCCCGGAAGGCCTGCGGGCGGAAATCCTGTTCCGCGCGCTGGACACCACGGCCGGGCCGCTGGATGGCCTGGCGTGACCGGGCGCGGATTGGCGAAGCCGGCGGCGCGGCCTAGGCTGCGCTGATACCCGTTCCCGATGAGAGCCCTGAAAGGCCCTGCCGATGTCCGATGCCGCTGAGCCCTATGACCTTCTCCTGCGTGGTGACATCGTGCTGTCCAGCGGTGTGGTGAAGGATGGCCATGTCGCCATCCGGGAAGGCCGGATCGCGGCGATCGGCGAAGGCGTGCCGCCGCCGGCCAAGGTCGTTGCGGATCATCGCGGCAAGCTGGTGATGCCGGGCCTTGTCGATGGCCACATGCACACCTCCTCCTCCACCGGCTGGCCGGGGATCGAGGGGGCGACGATGTCGGCCGCGGCCGGCGGCGTCACCACCGTCTGCGACATGCCCTATGACCTGCCGGACCCGGTGACGACGGTCGCGCTGTTTCACGACAAGATCGAATATGTGCACCGCCTGTCGCATGTGGACATGGCGCTGTATGGCACCATCCGGAAGGATGGCGGGCTGGAGGATATCGCCGGCATCGCGGAAGCCGGCGCTTCCGCCTTCAAGGTCTCGACCTACGAATACGATGCCCATCGCTTCCCGCGCATCGACCACCCGACGATGCTCGCCGCCTTCGCCGAGATGGCGAAGACCGGGATCATGGTCGCCGTGCACAATGAGGACCAGGAACTGGTGGTGAAGCTGACGGAGGCCGCCAAGGCCGCCGGCAACACCAGCCCGATCTGGCACTGCCGCACCCGCCCGCCGCTCGCGGAAAGCATGGCGGATCTCGAGATCTTCGAGATGGCGCTGGAGACGGGCGCGCATGTGCACATCGCCCATTCCTCCATCGCCCGTGGCTTCGAACTGGCAGAACTCTATCGCGGCATGGGCGCCAAGGCGTCCGGCGAGGCCTGCCTGCAATACCTCTGCATGACGGAGGACGACATCGTGCGCCTGCAGGGCTTCGGCAAGTGCAACCCTCCCTTCCGCTCGGCGGAAGAAGTGGAGCGGATGTGGGAAGCGCTGAAGGCCGGCAGCATCTCCTACATCTCGACCGACCATGCGCCCTGGCCGAAGCCGAAGAAGCAGTATAGCGGGGACATCTTCAGCGTCGGCGCCGGGCTGACCGGCCTGCAATCCTTCGCCCCCATCATGTACACGCTGCTGGTCGAACGCGGCCTGCCGCCCACCGTCATGGCGAAGATGTGCAGCGAGGATCCCGCCCGCTTCCATGGGTTGGACCCGAAGAAGGGCGGCATCCGCCTCGGCGCCGATGCCGATTTCTGCATCCTCGAGACCGGCGATTTCGTCTTCGATGAACGCATCATCCAGGACCGGGAAGATGCGCGCTGGTCGCCCTATCACGGCCGCGCGGTGAAGGCGCGCGTCGCCTCCACCCTGCTGCGCGGGCGGGAGATCTGGAATGGCACGGACGTGCTGGCCAAGCCCGGCGATGGCCGCTTCGTGCCCCGCCAGCATCGCCGCAGCGCGCTCGATTCATGACCGGTGACTATTACATCCGCCCGCTCGCGGTCGATCTGCCGCTCGCCTACGCGGACCGGATCGCGGAGGCCACCTTGTCGCATGGCCGCGCGGCGGGGCTGCTGCCGCTGACCGTCGTGGTGCTCGATGCCGGCGGGCACATCATCTGTTCGAAACGAGAGGATGGCTCCGGCATCCTTCGCTTCGAGATCGCGCGCGGCAAGGCGCATGGCGCGCTCGGCATGGGCATCGGCAGCCGGGTGATCCGCGACCGGCTGCGCGAGCGCCCGGCCTTCCAATCCGCCATCGCCGCGGCGGCCGAGGGCCGCTTCATCCCGGTGCCGGGCGGCGTGCTGATCTGCCGGGGCGATGGCGCGGCGATCGGCGCGGTCGGCGTTTCCGGCGATGCGTCCGACAAGGACGAATACGCGGCTATCATGGGGGTGCGGGCGGCGGGCCTCAACCCACATCCCGAAGACCCCGTGGAGAACTGGCAGAATGCCGGATTGTAGCCGCCGCCTCATCCTCACCGCTGGTGCATCGCTGCTGGCGGCCCCCGCGTTGGTCCGCCCGGCCTTGGCCCAACCTTTCCCGGCGCGGCCCATCCGGCTGGTGATCCCGTTCCCCGCCGGTGGCCCCACCGATGTCTATGCCCGCTTCTACGCGGACCGCCTGACGCGGGAACTCGGCCAGCCCGTGGTGACGGAAAATCGCGGCGGCGCCGGTGGCGCGATCGGCGCGCAGGAGGTGATGCGGGCGAGGCCGGATGGGCACACGCTGCTGTTCGGCACGGCTTCCACCCACGCGCTCTACAACCTCGTCACCCGCCAGCCGCAGTATGACGCGGTGCGGGATTTCCAGGCCGTCGCGCAGCTCGGTGGCGGGCCGCTCTGCTGGATGGCGAACGCGTCACAGCCGGGCACGTTGGCGGAATTCCTCGCCGCCGCCCGCACCGCCCGGCCACCGCTGGCCTATGGCTCCCCGGGCACCGGCACGCTGATGCACCTGGCGACGGAAGTGTTGAAGCGCGAAGCCGGCGGCGTTGATATCGCCCACATCCCCTATCGCGGCGCCGCGCCGGCGATGAACGACCTGGTCGCGGGCACGCTCGCCCTGGCCGTGAACACGCTGGGCGCCGGGCTGCCGCTGCACCAGGCCGGCCGCGCCCGCATGCTGGCCGTCGCCTCCGCCACCCGCGCGCCGCAGGCGCCCGATGTGCCGACCGCGGCGGAGGCGCTGGGGCGCTTAGGCTTCACCGCCGTGCTGTGGCACGCCGTCTTCGCGCCCCCCGGCCTGCCCGGCCCGGTGCTGGACCGGCTTGCGGAGGCGACGAATGTGGCGTTGGCCGATGCCGGCTTCCGCGCGCAGTTGAACGCCGCGGGGATCGAGGCCGCCGCGCCCGGCACGCCGGCCAGTGCCGCCGCCTTCATCGCCGCCGAGACGGAACGCTATCGCCCGGTGGTCGATGCGATCCGCCCCGAACTGGATACCTGATCGCGGCCGCTATGCCCGGGTCAGGTGCCGCTCGAGAAAATCGAGCCGGTCCTGGCCCCAGAAGATATCCTCGCCGACTACATAGCTCGGCGCGCCGAACACGCCGCGCGCCAAGGCCGCCTCGCTGTCCCGCTGGCGGATCGCCGCCCAGCGCGGCGCCTCGGCCTCCGCCAGGGCGAGCAGGGCAGGGGCGTCGATGCCGCTTTCCGTCATCAGCCGGGCGAGGGTGTCGCGCTCCCCGGGGTCCTGCTCCTCCTCCCACAGCGCGCGCAGGATGCGGTGAGTGAGGCGGAGCGCCGGGGCATCGCCCAGCGTCTCCCGCGCCGCCACCACGCAGGTCGCGGCGAAGGGTTCGGCGAAGGGGTAGTGTTTCGGAGTGAGGACGATCGGCGTGCCAAGTGCATCCCGCCAGCGCCGCAATTCCTGCATCCGGTAGGCCTGGCGCTGCGGGCTGCGCTTCGGCAGCGGCAGGCCGCCGGAGGCCGGGAAGATGGTGCCGCCATAGTCGCAGGCATGCACGCGGACGGAGGCGCCGTGCCGCGCTGCCAGTGCCTCGAAGCGCGCCGCGCCGAGATGCGTCCAGGGGCTGTTGAGGCTCACGAAATAGTCGATCTGCATCCGTGCTTCCCCGAACCTGCCCGCTGGCCTTGGCGCTGCGTGTTCAACCCTTGAAGTCGTTGGGCGTGATGCCGCGCGGCTTCACCATGTCATAGGGCGCGCGAGGCAGGAACTGGCCGGTGCCGGGCTGCGCCTGCACCTTGCCGTCCCGCATCACCACCTCGCCCCGGCGGAGCGTCGCCACCGGCCAGCCCGTGACCTCCTTGCCCTCATAGGGCGTGTAGTCGATGGCGTGCTGCATCAGCGCGTTGGTCAGCGTGACCTTCTTGTTCGGGTCCCACAGCACGAGGTCCGCATCGCTGCCCGGCAGGATGGCACCCTTCTTCGGATAGAGCCCCATCAGCTTCGCCGGGTTCGTGCTGGTGAGCTGCACGAACTTGTCGACCGAGATGCGGCCCTTCGACACACCTTCGCTGAAGATGATCGGCAGCCGCGCGGCGAGGCCGGGGATGCCGTTCGGGATCTTCTCGAAGCTGGCATCGCGCCCGGCGGACGCCTTGCCCTTATCGCCCTCGTAGCTGAAGCCGCAATGGTCCGAGGAGATGACATCGAGCGTGCCGCGCCGGATCATCTCCCACACCCGCGCATGCTCCGCCTCATCGCGCGGGGCGGGGCTGCACATGAATTTCGCGCCCTCGAAGCCCGGGCGGTCCATGTCCGCGGCGGTCAGGGTGACGTATTGCGGGCAGGTTTCCCCCCACACCTTCACGCCGCGCGCCTGGGCGCGGGCGATCTCCTCCGCCGCATCCTCGCAGGACACGTGAAAAACCTGGATCGGCTGGTCCACCAGTTCCGCCAGCGCGATGGCCCGATGCGTCGCTTCCCGCTCCACGACCGGCGGGCGGGACCAGGCGTGGTATTTCGGCGCGGTCATGCCAGCGGCGAGCAGCGCCTGGGTGCGCCAGTTGATCGCGTCGTAATTCTCGCAATGCACGGTGACGAGGCAGCCGAGCTCCCGCGCCTTCAGCAGCACCTTCATGTAGCCGGCATCGCTGAGGTGCAGTGGCTCATAGGTCAGGAAGACCTTCAGGCTTCGCACGCCTTCGGCGACGACCTTCGGCACTTCCTCATTCATCACGGCATCGGTGGGGTCGCTGATGATCTGGTGGAAGGCGTGGTCGAGCATGCCGGTCGCGGCGCGCTTGCGGTAATCCTGGTAGCGCTCCCAGACGCCGTAGCCCTTCCATTGCGGGATGAAGCAGACCACGCTGGTGGTGCCGCCGGCGAAGGCGCTGGTGGAGGCGGTGATGAAGCTTTCCTCATTCACCGTGATCTGCGGTTCACCATCGCTCATCGTGTAGCCGCCGCGGGACGGTTCCTCGATGTGGCAATGGCTGTCCACGCCGCCGGGCAGCACGAACAGGCCATCGGCCTCGATCACCTCGGTGGCGTCGGTGATGCCCTGCCCGATGGCGGCGATGCGGCCATCCTTCACGCCGATGTCGCAGCGGATGACGCCCATGCCCGTGGCGACCATGCCGCCGCGGATCGCGATATCGTATTCGGCCATGTCGGTTCTCCTATCTCCGGTGGGCCACGTCGCCGGCATAGGCGCGGCCGTAGCGTTTTTCGAGCTGGCGCTGGACCAGTTCCCAGGCCGTCGTCATCACGAGGTACCAGATCGCCGCGGCGATGAAGAGTTCGAGCACCAGGAACTTCTCCTGGATCAGGATCTGCGTCCGCCGCAGCAATTCCTCCATCGAGATGACGCTGGTGACGGAGGTGGTCTTGAGCAGGCCGTTCACGCTGTTGCCGAGCGGCGGGATGATGATGCGAAAGGCCTGCGGCCAGGTGATGGTGCGGAACACCTGCGCGCGCGTGAGGCCCAGCGCCAGCCCGGCTTCGCGCTGCCCGCGGCCGACGGCGGAAATGCCGGCGCGCACGATCTCGCTGAGATAGGCGGCCTCGTTCAGCGCGAGGCCCAGCAGCGCCGCCTGCACGACGCTGAACCGCACGCCGAACAGCGGCAGGCCGGTGTAGATGATGAGCAACTGCACCAGCAGCGGTGTGCCGCGGAAGATCCAGCAATAGCCGGATGCCGCCGCGACCAGCCCGCGATTCCCCGACAGCCGCATCAATGCGATGAGGATGCCGAGGATGAGCCCGCAGGCAAGGGAGGTGACGGTCAGCCACAGCGTGATGACCGCCCCTTCGAGCAGGAAGGGGTTGAACAGGTAGTCGAGAAACCCCTGCCAGCTCCAGATATGCATGGTGCTTATTGCGGGCCGACGATTTCGAAGCCGGCAGTGTACTTGCTGACGCCGTAGCGGTCGAACAGCGCGTCATAGCTGCCATCGGCCTTCATTTCCGTCAGCACGCGGGCGACCTCGGTGCCGAGGGTGCGGCTGCGGAAGGCGAGGCTCGCCGGCGTCGGGAACAGGCCATGCAGCACGCGGGGGAAATCGCCGCGCTGGTCGTATTCCGCGGCCACGGCATCGACGCTGGTCACCACTTCCACCTGGCCCGCGCGCAACGCCTGGAAGGCGATGGCGAAGTTGTCGAAGGTGCGGATCGTCAGCGGGCGCAGGCCCTTGGCGACGAGGTCCGTGCTGATCTGGCGCGTCCGCGCTTCCTCGAAGCCGCCGAGCTCGACGCCGACGGTGCGGCCGGCGAGGTCATCGACGGTGCGGATGTTCTGCGGATTCCCGCGGGCGGCGGAGAGTGCGACGGCCGCATTCTCATAGCGCAGCATGTGCATGATCTGCGCGCGGGCTTCGGTGTAGAAGGTGCCGGAATTGATCATGTCCCAGCGCCGTGCCGCGAGGCCCGGGATCATCGCGCTGAATTCGATCCGCACCCATTCCGGCGTCAGGCAGAGGCGCCGCGCGAGTTCATTGCCGAGATCGACGCGCAGGCCCTGCAACTGGCCCTGGGCATTGACGAACTGCAGCGGGGGCAGGGTCGGGTTGATCGACATGATCAGCGTGCGGGATTTCACCAGCTCGCTGTCGGCGACGCGGGGCGTGCAGGCCGGGGCCTGCGCGAAGGCGGGTGTGGCGGCCATGGCGAGCATGGCGGTGAGCAGAAGGCGACGCATGGAAATTCTCCCTGGTTGACGCGAAGACGTGGTTTCAACTGGCCTGACGGACGCCCTCGGCCGGCAGGCCGAGGGTTTGCAGAACGGTGCCAAGCGCCGGCATGTCGGCCGGCGGCAGAGGCAGGCGGGGCGGGCGCGGATCGCCCATGCTCATCCCCATGAGACGGAACGCCGCCTTGGTGCCACTGACGTAGCGCGGGCCACCGACCCAGGGCAGCAGCGGCACGAGGCGGCGATACAGCGCCAGCGATTTTTCCTGGTTACGCTCGAAGGCGGCGGCGTGGAACATCTCCGTCGACAGGCGCGGCGCGACATTGCTGCACACCGCGACCCAGCCGATGGCGCCGAGCCAGGCACTCTCATACCCCAGCACGCCGGCGAAGACCTCCATCCGATCGCCGCAGAGATCGACGATATCCCGCACGCGGGTGACCTCCAGCGTGCTTTCCTTGACGTATTGGCAGCTTTCGATGGTGGCCAGCCGCGCAAGGATCTTCGGCGTCAGGTCCACATTCGCCGTCGCCGGGTTGTTGTAGACCATGATGGGAATGCCGATCGCATCGGCGATGGTCTTGTAGTGATGATACAGCTCATCCTCCGTCGGCACGGAGTAGAAGGGCGGGATGATCATCACGCCATCGGCGCCCAGCGCCTCGGCCTCCTTCGAGGTGCGGACGGCTTCGCGGGTATCCTCGGCGCCCGTGCCGATCAGCACCGGCACGCGGCCGCGCGCGGTCTTTACCACGCACTCGACGATCGCGGTGCGTTCCTCCGGCGAGACCGAGAGGAATTCTCCGGTGGAGCCGAGCGGGATAAGCCCTCGTATACCTTCGCGGATCTGGAATTCGACCAGCCGTTCCAGCGCCTTCAGATCGACAGCATCGCCGCCTTCGGTGAAAGGCGTGACCAGAACCGTGTAGCAGCCGCGAAATCGCGCCTTGGAATCGCCAGCGGCCATTGTCTTGCTCCCATCCCGCAACAGGTCATCATCGGACCGCCTTTCTTCGGAAGCATCAAGCCCGTTCCATGCGATTGACCCATCCTGCCATCCATCCTTCTGCCGAAGCGGTGGGCATCACCTTCGATGGGCGCCCGATCGCTGCGCTTGCGGGGGAAACCGTGGCGGCGGCGCTGAGTGCCGCGGGCGAATTGACGTTGCGGTATACTGCATCCGGTTCGCCGCGCGGGCTGCATTGCGGCATGGGCGCCTGCTTCGATTGCCTCGTCACCATCGATGGCCGCGCCAATCAGCGCGCCTGCCTCGCCAAGGTCAGCGATGGCCTTTGCGTCGAAAGCACGGTGCCCGCGCACCCCGCGCCACTCGCGCCCATCCCGGCGGAGGGCGACCAGGCGGCGCGGCATGGCTGCGATGTGCTGGTCATCGGCGCCGGCCCCGCTGGCCTCGCGGCGGCGATCGCGGCGGCGGAAGCGGGCGCCTCGGTCGTCGCACTCGATGAACGGGATGCGCCGGGCGGGCAGTATCTGAAGCCGCTCGCCGGCAGTCATCGCCATGACGCGCCGGATCACCAGTTCCGCCTCGGCGCCGAGTTGCGCGCGCGGGCGCTGGCGGCGGGTGTCGCCTTCCATTTCGGCGCGACGGTGTGGGGCGGCTTCGCGGCGGAGGAGATCGCGGCGATCGTCGCGGGGCGCAACGTGGTGTTCCAGCCGCGGCGCCTGGTGATCGCGGCGGGCGCGCATGAACGGCCGGTGCCGATCCCGGGCTGGACGATGCCGGGGGTGATGACGACGGGGTGCCTGCAGACCCTGGCGCGGGCCAATCGCGTCTCCCCCGGGGGTCGCGTGGTGATCGCGGGCAACGGGCCGCTCAACCTGCAATTGGCGTGCGAATTGGTGGAGGGCGGCGTCACTGTGGTCGCCGTGCTGGAAGCCGCGCCGAAGCCGGGATTTCGGGCGTGGCGGCAGGCGCTTCGGCTGGCTGCGAACGCGCCCGACCTCGCCTGGGACGGCGCGAAGTACCTGGCGACGCTGCGCCGCGCCGGCGTGCCCATCCTGTGGGGCGCGCGGCCCCTGGCGGCGGAAGGCGAGGGGCGCTTCGCGGCGCTGGTCGCATCGTCGCCACGGGGCGAAATCCGCATCGCCGGCGATGTGCTGGCGATGAACCTGGGCTTCCAGCCCGAAACCGGCCTCGCCCGCGCGCTGGGCTGCGCGCATCGCTTCACCGATAGCGGCCTCGGGCGGCTGGAGACGGTGACGGATGCCGATGGCCGCACCAGCCTGCCCACGGTGTTTGCCGTGGGCGATGGCGCGCAGGTCGGCGGGTCCCGCATCGCGCTGTCGCGCGGCCGCCTCGCGGGTCTCGCGGCGGCGCGGGACCTGCTGGCGAAGGTGGCGGAGGATGCGGCGGCGCGTCGGGCCCTGACGCGCGCCATCGCCTTCCAGGATGCGCTGTGGCGCTTCTTCGCCGTGCCGGAATTCGATGCCAGCACGCTGGCGGACACCACGCTGGTCTGCCGCTGCGAGGAAGTGACGGCGGGCGATCTGCGGTCGGCGAAGGCGGGCGGCGCGGGCTCGCTCGGTGCGCTCAAGAAGGCGACGCGGGCGGGGATGGGGCGCTGCCAGGGGCGGATGTGCGGGGCGACGGTGGCGCGCATCGCCGGGGCTGCCGAGGAATCCGGCTTCGCCGCGCCGCGCGCGCCCCTGAAGCCGGTGCCGGCCATCGCGCTGGCGCTGGAAAAGCCGGAATGGCTGGAAGGCCCCTCCGCTGATCCCGGCCCGGCTGCCCCGGCGCTGCCGGAAGGCGCCTCACCCAAGGAAAACCTGGCCTGCGACGTGCTGGTGGTGGGCGGTGGCGTGGTCGGCCTCTGCATCGCCGAGGCTGCGGCGCGGCAGGGCATGGGCGTGCTGGTGGTGGAAAAGGGGGAGGCCGGGCAGGGCGCATCCACCGCCAATGCCGGCAGCCTGCATGTGCAGCTCCACGCCTATGACAGCGCCGGGGAAGCCGAGGGCCGCAACAGTGCCAGTGCGCAGATCCTCGCCCTCGGGCCGGAAAGCGTGCGCCTTTGGCGCGCCATGGCGGCAGAGGCCGGGGAGGCGCTCGGCATCCGCACGGAAGGCGGCATCATGCTGGCCGAGACGGCCGAGCAGATGGAGCGCCTGGCCGCGAAGACCGTGATGGAGCAGGAATTCGGCGTCGCCAGTGCCATGCTCGGGCCGAATGAGCTGATGGCGGTCGCGCCCTATCTCGCGCCCGGCTTCGCGGGGGCGGCCTTCTGCCCGGATGAGGGGCAGATGGACCCGCTGCGCGGCCTTGCCGTGTTGATCGGCCTGGCGCGGCGCGCCGGCGTCACGCTGCGGCAGGGCACGGCGCTGGCGCGGATCGCGCGAGAGGGTGCGGGCTTTGTCGCGGAAACCGCCAACGGGCTGCGGATCAGCGCCGGGCAGGTGGTGAATGCGGCCGGGCCGTGGTCCGGTGAGGTGGCGCGGATGCTCGGCGCGCCGATCCCGGTGAAGGCGGCGGTGCAGCAGGTGATGGTGACGGAGGCGCTGGCCGCCCCGCTGATGCGCCACCTGATCCTGCATTCCGGCCGGCATCTCTCGGCCAAGCAAGGGGATGCGGGGCACCTTGTGCTGGGAGGCGCCTGGCCGGGGGTGATGGATGCGGCGGGGCGGCCGCGCAACCTGCGCGCCTCGATCGAGGGCAATCTCTACGTCGCCCGCACCGTGCTGCCGGTACTGGCGGGGTTGCATGTGATCCGCGCCTGGACAGGGGTGAATGTGCAGGTGCCAGGGCCGCTGCTCGGTGCCGATGCGCGGGTGCCAGGGCTGCACCACGCCGTGACCTTCAATGGCTGGACATTGGGGCCCGTGGTCGGCGCGCTGATCGCCCGGGCGCTGCGGGGTGGGGAAGGGCCGCCGGCGGTATTCTCACCGAACCGGTAGGGCGCAAGGCTTCAGTGCAGCCTAGGTGCCTTGAGGTGGCGGCTGCGGTCGGCGCTGGCCACGGGCAGGGCAAGGCGCTTGCCGTCCCGCTCCAACTCCACCATCACCCGCACCCCGGCCGCGCCCCGGGACCACAGGCTGCGCCAGAGCCCGGCGAGGTCGGCCGCCTCGCCGCCATCGAGGCCGATGATGCGGTCCCCGGGCTTCACGCCGGCCTGGTCTGCCGGCCCCTTGCTGGCGACCGAGGCGACGACGATCCCTTCCTCCTGATCCGCGCAATAGAGGCCGAGCCAGGGGCGGGCGGGCTTGTTCACGCGGCCATAGGTCGTGAGGTCATCGAGGATCGGGTGCAGCAGGCCGATCGGTACCGCCATGTTGAGATCGAGCCGCCGCCCCTTCGCATCCCGGTGCTGCAACACGAGGGAGCCGATGCCGGCCAGCGTTCCATCGGCCGCGATCAGCGCCGCGCCGCCCCAGGAGGGATGCGCAGGCGCCGTGAACAGCGCTTCTTCGAGCAGGTATTCCCAGTAACCCGCAAAAGGCTCCCGCGCCACGATGGAGCAGGCGAGCGCCCCGCCTTCCGCGGCTCCGCGCCCGGGTTGCGGGGCGGCGGCGAGGATCGCCTGGCTGCCCGGCTCCGGCATCGTGGTGGGGCCGAGCGGCATGGTGGGCGCATCGAGCCGCCCCATCGCCTGCACCAGGCCGAAGCCGGTTTCGAAATCATAGGCGAGCGCATGGCCGGGCACGACCCGGCCTTTGGCGGTGGTCATCCAGATGCTGTCGGCTTCACCGATGAGGTAGCCGATGGTCAGCACCAGCCCGCCCTCCCGGATCACCACGCCGCTGCCTTCGCGCTCCGTGCCCAGGGTGCGGGCGGAGAAGGCATCGGCGGGGACGCGGGACTTGATGCCGACGATGGCGGCGAGGCGCGAATCGACATCGAAGGAGAATTCCGCCGGATCGGGTCTCATATCCTCGGGTATGGTCCAGTCCTCGTCCGCCATCAGGGTATCCGCTGGTCTAGTAGAGTTGGATGCCGGCCGGTGCTGCCGGTGGCGGGACGGAAAGCGGGGTATCCAGTGCCGGCGGCAGGGTCTGGACGGCGGTCGGGTCCTCCTCCAGTGGTGTCAGCACATCGGGCATGATGCGCGGGCAGCGGAAGGCGATGCGGTACTCCCGCGGCCAGATTTCTGTCCGCACGACGTCGAAGGCGCGGCCCATGGCGCCACAATGGGCGCGGGCTTCCTCCACGCCCAGCCGGGCCGCGGCGGCCTGGTTGGCGGCGTGCTTCGTCAGCCCGTAGGTCTCGGGCGCGAGTTCGACCACCGCGCTCGAGGAGGAGCAGGCGGTGGCGAGAAGAAGGGCTGCCAGGGTGGCCAGGGTGGGGGAGGCGATCAGGCGCAGGGGGTGATTCTCCGGTCGATCCGGCAGGTTAGGCCTGTCCGGGCGCTCTCGCCAACGCCCGTGCGATGCCACTCCCGAGGGGCCTTACCGTTGGCCCTCAGCCTGCCGCCTTGGCTTCCCGGCGGCGGCGGGTGAGGATGAACTCGGTATAGCCATTCGGCTGCGTCGCTCCATCGAACACCAGGTCGCAGGCCGCCTTGAAGGCCGGGCCGTCGAAGCCGGGCGACATCGGGCGATACAGCGCGTCCCCGGCATTCTGCCGGTCCACTACCGCCGCCATCCGCTTCAGCGTCTCCATCACCTGGTCCTTCGTCGCGATCCCGTGACGCAGCCAGTTGGCGATATGCTGAGAGGAGATGCGCAGCGTCGCGCGGTCCTCCATCAGCCCGACATCGTTGATATCCGGCACCTTGGAACAGCCGACGCCCTGGTCCACCCAGCGGACGACATAGCCCAGGATGCCCTGCGCGTTGTTGTCGAGCTCCGCCTGCACATCCTGGGGCGCCCAATTGGTGTTGGTGGCGACCGGGACGGTCAGGATGTCATCGAGCTTGCCGCGCGGGCCGCCAGCGGCGATCTCCGCCTGCCGGCCGGCCACATCCACCTGGTGGTAGTGCAGCGCATGCAGCGTGGCGGCGGTGGGGGAGGGAACCCAGGCCGTATTGGCGCCCGCCCTGGGGTGGCCGACCTTCTGTTCCAGCATCGCCGCCATCAGGTCCGGCATCGCCCACATGCCCTTGCCGATCTGCGCCCGGCCGCGGAGGCCGGCGGCGAGGCCGACATCGACGTTCCATTCCTCATAGGCCTTGATCCAGGGCAGCGCCTTCATGTCGTTCTTGCGGACGACAGGGCCGGCTTCCATCGCCGTGTGGATCTCATCGCCGGTGCGGTCGAGGAAGCCGGTGTTGATGAACACCACCCGATCCTTCACGGCGCGGATGCAGGCCGCGAGGTTCACCGTGGTGCGGCGCTCCTCATCCATGATGCCGAGCTTGGCGGTGTAGCGCGGCAGGCCCAGCGCATCCTCGACGCGCTTGAACAGCTGGTCGGCGTGGCGGACCTCGTCCGGCCCGTGCATCTTCGGCTTCACGATATAGACGCTGCCGGTGCGGCTGTTCATCCGCTTGCCGCGCCCGGGCGGCTGGATGTCATGCAGCGCGATCGCAACCGTCACCATCGCGTCAAGCGCGGTTTCCGGAATTTCCTGGCCGTCCAGCGTCACCACATCCGTCATCATGTGATGGCCGACGTTGCGGACCAGCATGACGGAGCGGCCGTGCAGGGTCACGGAGCCGCCGGCCGGCGTCTTCCAGACGCGGTCGCCGTTCAGGCGCCGGGTGATGGTCCTGCCGCCCTTTTCGAGATCGGCCGTCAGGTCGCCCTTCATCAGGCCGAGCCAGTTGCGATAGACGTCGATCTTGTCGGCGGCATCCACCGCCGCGACGCTGTCCTCGCAATCCATGATGGTGGTCAGCGCGGATTCCATCACGAGGTCGCTGACGCCGGCCGCATCCTCGCGCCCGATGGCGCTGGTGCGGTCGATGTGCAGTTCCATGTGCAGGCCGTGATTGCCCAGCAGGATGGCCGTCGGCGCCCAGGGCTCGCCCTGGAAGCCCACGCACTGGCCGGGCCGGGCGAGGTGCGCCTGGGAGCCATTCTTCAGCGTGACGACGAGCGCGCCATTCTCGATCGTGTAGCCCTTGGAATCGACATGGCTGACGCCGCCGGCCAGGGGCGCGGCCTGGTCGAGCACCTGGCGTGCGAAGGCGATGACCTTGGCGCCGCGCTTCGGGTTGTAGCCGCGGCCCTTCTCGGCGCCCTCCGTCTCCGGGATCGCATCGGTGCCGTAGAGCGCATCATAAAGGCTGCCCCAGCGGGCATTGGCGGCGTTGAGGGCGTAGCGGGCGTTGGAGACGGGGACAACGAGCTGCGGGCCGGCCATCGTCGCGATCTCATCGTCGACATCCGTCGTCCCGACGGCGAAGGCGTCCGGCTCCGGCGCGAGGTAGCCGATCTCCCGCAGGAAGGCGGTGTAGGCGGGAAGGTTCACGGGGCGGGCCGGGTTGGCGCGGTGCCAGGCATCGATCCTGGCCTGCAGCGCATCGCGCGTGGCCAGCAGTTCCGCGTTGCGGGGCGCCCATTCGCGCAGGATCGCCTCGAAGGAGGACCAGAAGCGCGCGGGTTCGACGCCGGTGCCCGGAAGGGCTTCCTGGTCGATGAAATCGCGGAATGCCGCGGCCATGGACAGGCCACCCAGCTTCACCATCCCTGACACGTGCAGTCTCCCCTATCGCGTGGCGCCCACCCTGACCCTGGCCGTAATCCTGGCGGATCGGGGGGCGCGGCGGCGGTGCTTAGGCGCAATCCGCGGGGTGTCCAAGAGGGGAAGCGGGGGGCGGCGGGGATTCCCGGCCCGGCAGGGCGGGGGGCTGCCCACGAAGTGTTGCTGAAATGAGACAGGCGGGACGCAACCCCTTCGATATTGGCGATCATCTCCGCCGGCTCTTGGGCGAGCAATCGATTGATTTTAGATTGCCTACGATCAACCAAAGCCTACGATCGGCCAAAGACTGAGGCTTCCCCCATGATGATCGCCCAGGACCTGAACGCCCCCATCGCCGAGGAAGCGCCCCCGGATGGCCGGCGCCTTGCCCCCGTGCAGCCGCGCACGATGGTCGACCAGGCCGCCGAGGCGATCGTCGCCGCCGCCGCACGCGGCATCTTCCTGCCCGGTGACCGGCTGGTGGAGGCGGAGATTGCCCGTGACCTCGGCATCAGCCGCGTCCCGGTGCGAGAGGCGCTGCGGCTGCTGGAAAGCCAGGGGATCGTCGTCAGCACGCCCTACAAGGGCATGCGGCTCATGCAGATCACCAACCGCGCGGTGGCGGAGCTGATGCGGGTGCGGACGGCGCTGGAAGCCCTGGCTTTGCGGGAAATTCTGGCCGCCGGGGCGGCTCCTGCGGAAAAGCTCATCGGGCTCGGCCGGGCGGCGGAACTCTATGACCTCGCGGCCGAAGGGACGGATGCCGCCGCCATCGTCGCGGCGGATGAAGGCTTCCACGGCGAACTGTGCCGGCTTTCCGGCAATGCCGTGCTGCATGGCCTCTGGCTGAGTGTGGCGCGGCAGCTTTCGGTGGTCTGGGGCCTTGGCCACGATGTCCGCCAGAAGCCGCGCATCGCCGCCGAGCACCGGGAGATCATCGACCGGCTGGCGCGGGGCGATGCGGTGGGTGCCCAGGCGGCGCTCGACGCGCACCTCGCCTGGCATGAGGACCTGGATTTCGAGCGCCAGGTCGAACGCCGGCGGCTCGGCAAGCCGAAGGGGTAGCGGTCGCGGCGCCGCTGCCAAGCTGACGGGTCCGGCGTTGCCGGAGGGTATGGGGTCCGGCGTTGCCGGAGGGGATGGGGTCCGGCTTTGCCGGAGGGTAACGGGTCCGGCGTCGCCGGAGGGTGAATGGCGGGGTTGCCGGGCGGCGCCCATCGGCCGATCCTCCGCCCTTCGGAGGATCTTGCGCGATGCCACTCAATTCTCAGCCGCCCGCCTACACCAGCCAGCATTGGCAGGTGACCAAGCCTGCCGCGCAGGGCCGCCGCGGCATGGTGGCCAGCCAGTCCCGCGCCGCGGCGGAAGCCGGCATCGCCATTCTTGAAGCCGGCGGCAATGCGGCCGATGCGGCAGTCGGCATGGCCTTCGCCCTGGCGGCGATGGAGCCCTGGAATTCCGGCCTCGGCGGCATCGGGTTCGCGCAGGTGGCCGCCCCCGGCACGCCCGCGGAAACCTTCGATTTCGGCCCGATTTCCCCCGCCGGCCTGAACGCCGCGGATTTCCCGACCACGGGGCGGATGAAGCAGGACCTGTTCGCCTG
>CANJXD010000037.1 GCA_947478535.1 Acetobacteraceae bacterium | reverse complement strand
TCTCGGCCGTGCCTTCGTCGATATCGGCTCGCTCTCCAACACGCCGCTGACGGGGACAGGCGTGGTGGATGAAAGCTCGCCGCGCGTGGGTGCTGGCGTCGGCGTGTCCTGGCGCACGCCCATCGGCCTCATCAACATCGACATCGCCCAGGCGGTGGTGAAGAAGTCCTACGACGAGACGCAGCTCGTCCGGTTCGGCTTCGGCACCCGCTTCTGAACAGCATTCGGGATTACCAATCGATGCGTTTCGGCCTTCTCGTTCCCGCTGTCCTCGCTCTCGCGGCTGCGCCGCTACTGGTGCCAGCGCCCGCCATCGCGCAGGCCCAGCCGGGCCAGGACTGGTTCGTGCCGGGGCCGGGCGGGCAGCGTCCGCCCGGTGGGGCGCCCGCGGCGGGGCAGCCCGCTCGCCCGCCGGCTGGCCAGCCGGCGGCGCGCCCCCCCGCGCCGGCCGCAGGCCAGCGCCCGCCGGCGCCGATCATCGCCATCGTCGATATCCCGGAAGTCCAGCGCCTTTCCGCTGCCTTCAACCAGGTGCGGGAGGAGATCGAGCGGCGCCGGGGCAAGTTGAACGAGGACCTGCAGCGCGAACAGGCACGCTGGCGCGAGGAACAGCAGGCCCTGGCCGCGGCCCGCGCCACCATGGCGGCGGAACAGCTGCGCCAGCGCGAACGCGAATTGCAGGACCGCATCACCGATGCGCAGCGCATTTTCCGTGACCGCTCGCGCGCCATCGACCAGGCCGCGCAGGTCGGGTTGCAGCAGATCGAACAGGCGCTCGGCGCCGTGATCCGCCAGGTTGCGTCCTCCCGCGGGGTGAACGTCGTGCTGCCGCGGCCGCTGGTGATCTTCAATGAAAACGGCTTCGACCTGACCGATGAGATCAGCGCGCAGATGAACCGCGTGCTGCGCACCGTGACCATGCTGCCAGAGGCCAATGCTCCGGTGGAGCTGCCGCAAGGTACGGCTCCGGGTGCCGCGCCCGCGGCCCCGGCTCCCGCCCCGGCAGCCCCGGCCGCGCCCGCGCGCCGGAACTGACGCCGTGGCCGCCGATCCCCGCTTCTTCCCGGCGGGGCCCGCGCTGACGCTCGCCGAGGCGGCGGCGGTGGCGGGGGGGGAGCTTGTCTCGGGCGACCCTTCCGCGTTGATCACTGGGGTCGGCCCGCTGACCCAGGCTGGGCCAGGGGAGGCCAGCTTCCTCGACAACCGGCGCTACCTCCCGCAATTGGCGGAGACGAAGGCGGCCGTGGTCGTGCTTTCGGCGGATTTCGCCGGGCGCGTGCCGGCAGGCACCGCGGCGATTGTCACTGACCAGCCCTATCTCGGCTTCGGCAGGCTTGCCCGCCAGCTGGTTCCGGCGCCGCCGGTGGTGCCGGGCGTGCATCCGACCGCTGTGGTCGATCCGACAGCGATCCTCGGCGCCGGCGCGCAGATCGGCCCCTATGCCGTGATCGGCGCGAGGGCGGAGATCGGCGCGGACTGCGTGATCGGGCCGCATGCCGTGGTGGGGGATGCCGTGGCGCTGGGGGAGGGCTGCCGCATCGGCGCCCATGCCAGCATCAGCCACTGCATCGCGGGGCGTGGCGTGGTGCTGCATCCCGGCGCGCGGGTCGGCCAGGAAGGCTTCGGTTTCGCCGTGACGAAGGAAGGCCGGTTCGAGACGATGCCCCAGCTCGGCCGCGTCATGCTGGGGGATGCAGTCGAGATCGGCGCCAATGCCTGCGTCGATCGTGGAAGCCAGTCCGACACCGTGCTGGGCGCGGGCACGCGCCTCGACAACATGGTGCAGGTCGGCCACAACGTGCGGACCGGGCCGGGCTGCGTACTCGTCGCCCATGTCGGCATCTCCGGTTCCACGGAACTCGGCGCTGGGGTCCAGATGGGCGGGCAATCCGGTGTCGCGGGTCATGTGAAGATCGGGGACCGCGTTCAGGTCGCCGCGCAATCCGGCATCATCTCGGATGTCGCGGCCGGAGAGGTGGTCGGCGGTTCGCCCGCCTGGCCGATGCGGGAGACGCTGCGCGCCTTCGCTGCCTTGCGGCGCATGGCCAAGGCGAAGCCTGCGGCCAAGGCCGGCTGACGTCGCGGGTCGCTACGATCCGTGGGCTCCGGCCCGGGTGACAATTGAGGACAGGGAGCGGGACGGAAGGCACCATGGACGCGACTGCAGAGAATACCGGCGCCACGACGGCGCCCGCCGGCGCGCTCGGCACCTATGACATCGCCCGCATCATGCAGGCGATCCCGCACCGCTTTCCGTTCCTGCTGGTCGATCGTGTCGTCGAGATCGTGAACAACGTCTCCGCCACCGGCATCAAGAACGTCACGATCAATGAGAACTTCTTCCAGGGGCATTTCCCCCAGCATCCGGTGTTCCCCGGCGTGCTGATCATCGAAAGCATGGCGCAGACGGCGGCCGTGCTGGTGGTGGAAACGCTGGGGCCCTCCGCACAGGGCAAGCTGGTCTATTTCATGACGGTGGACAACGCGAAGTTCCGCAAGCCCGTCGTGCCGGGGGACCAGATGCGGGTGCATGTCCTCAAGGAAAAGCAGCGCGGCAACATCTGGAAGTTCACCGCGGAAGCGAAAGTGGACGGCAAGGTGGTGGCCGAGGCGAGTTTCGCCGCCATGATCCTCGATAAGTGAACGGACCCGCCATCTTGGACGCCGTGCCGCCGCCTGCCGGCATTCACCAGGACGCCAACGTCCACCCCACGGCCATCGTGGAATCCGGCGCCAGCATCGGCGCGGGATGCCGCATCGGCCCCTATTGTATCATCTCCGCCGAGGCGGTGCTGGGGCAGCGGGTTGAACTCGTCTCCCATGTCGTCATCGATGGGCGCGTGGCGATCGGCGACGATGCCCGCATTTCCTCCTTCGCCACCATCGGGCTGCCGCCGCAGGACCTGAAATACAAAGGCGAGGCGACCAGCGTTGTCATCGGCAAGCGGACCCATATCCGCGAACACGCGACGATCCATCGCGGCAGCACCGGCGGCGATGGGGTGACGCGTATCGGCAATGACTGCCTGCTGATGTGCGTGGTCCATATCGGCCATGACTGCGTGATCGGGAACAACGTCGTCCTGGTGAACAACGTCATGCTGGCGGGGCATGCGGAGGTGGGCGATTTCGCCGTCATCTCCGGTGGGTCCGCCGTGCAGCAATTCGTCCGCATCGGCCGGATGGCGATGGTGGCGGGCATGTCGGGGGTGGAGCGCAACATCCTCCCCTATGGCCGCGCCAAGGGATATCGGGCCAAGCTGCATGGCCTGAACACCATCGGCATGCGGCGGCGCCTTGGGCTGAGCAAGGAACGGGTGATGACCGTTGCCCGCGCGGTGCATGACCTCTACCGCGGCGGCCGTCCCGAAGACCAGATCGATGCCATCGCCGCCGCCCATCCCGGGGATGAGCTGGTCGCCGAGATCCTGGATTTCACGCGCAACCGTGGCCGCCACGGCCTCTGCCCCTTCGGTCGCGCCGCCGAGGAGGATGAGGGCGGGGACGCCGTGTGAGCCTTCCCCCTCCGATCCGGCCACCACACGTGGCCGGGGGCGCCGTCTCGCAGGCCTTCGGTATCCCGCTCGGGCTGATCGCCGGCGGGGGGGTCATGCCGCTCCGTGTCGCCGATGCCGCACAGCGCGCTGGGCGTCCGGTGTTTGCCGTGCTGCTGGAAGGCTTTGCCAACCCCTCGGAATGGCGGGCCTATCCGCATGCCGTCGCGCGGATCGGCGCGGTCGGGCGCATCATCGGGCTGCTGCGCGATTCCGGGGCGCGGGACCTGGTGCTGGCCGGACGGGTGACGCGGCCTTCCGTCTTTTCCCTCGGCCTGGATGCCGAAGGCGTGCGCCTCGCCGCCAAGGTCGGCCGCCGGGCGCTGATGGGTGGGGATGACGCGCTGCTGAGCGCTGTTGTCAGCGTCTTGCAGGATCTCGGCTTCCGTCCCTGTGGGGCGCAGGAGGTGTTCCGCGACCTGCTGATGGACAAGGGCTGCCCGACAGCGGCCCGCCCGGATGCCGAAGCGATGGCCGATATCCGCCGTGGCATTGTGGTCTGCCGGCAGCTTGGCCTCGTCGATACCGGTCAGGGCTGTGTCGTGCAGCAGGGGCTGGTGCTGGCGGTGGAAGCGATCGAGGGCACGGACGCCATGCTCGCCCGCGCCGGGACATTGGCGCGAGAGGCACCGGGTGGCGTGCTGGTGAAGCTGGTGAAGCCGAGCCAGAACAAGCTGGTGGACCTGCCCGTCATCGGTCCCGATACCGTGCGCGCCGCCGCCGCCGCTGGGCTGCGTGGCATCGCCATCGAGGCGCAGTATGGTGGCCACTACGGCACCATTGTCGTGGACCGCGCCGTCACTCTCGCTGAGGCCGATGCGGCGGGGCTGTTCCTCATCGCCATAGAGCCTGACCGCACCCTGACCGAAGAAGGACCATCGCCATGAGCCACGGTAGCCTGCTGCACACCATGATCCGCGTTGGCAATCTCGACCGCAGCGTGGATTTCTACACGCGGCTGCTCGGCATGCAGGAACTGCGTCGCCGCGATGTGCCGGATGGCAAATACACCCTTGTCTTCGTCGGCTATGCCGCGGAAGCGACCGGCGCCGCGGTGATCGAGCTGACGTACAATTACGGCGTCGAGCAATACGAAATGGGCAACGCCTTCGGGCATCTGGCAGTCGGCGTGCCGGATGTCTACGCAACCTGCGAGGCGATGCGCGCCGCCGGCGCGAAGATCACGCGAGAGCCGGGGCCGGTGAAGTTCGGCACCACCGTCATCGCCTTCGTCGAGGATCCCGACGGCTACAAGATCGAGCTGATCGAACGGAAGTAGCGCACCCGTCGTGACCCTTCTCGCGCCGGTCGAGGACGCGCTGGCGGGCGTGTCCGACCTGGCGCGGGCGATGGTGGGGCGGGACCGGGTGCGGCTGGCCGTCACGGGACTTTCCCGGGCCGGCAAGACGGTGTTCCTGACCTCGCTGGTGGCGAACCTGCTGGCGGCGGGGCAGGGCGCGCGCACCCTGCCGGCGCTGGAAGCGGCCTGCGGCGGGCGGCTGCTTGGCGCCAGGCTCGTGCCCTCCGGCGTGGAGGCGACGCCGCGCTTCGACGCGGCCGGCCACCTCGCGGCCCTGGCGGCGGATCCACCGCACTGGCCGGGGCGGACGGAAGACCTCTCGACGCTGGAGATGACGCTGACCGTGGCGCCGGCGTCATGGCTCGGCCAGGCGCGCGGGCTGCTGGCGGGGGACCGGCGCGTCACCCTCGAATTGCTGGACTACCCCGGCGAATGGCTGCTCGACCTGCCGATGCTGGAGCAATCCTACCGCGACTGGTCAGCGGAGACGCTGGCGCGGCTGCGGCGCGGCCAGCGAGCGGCGGCGGCGGCGGAGTTCCTCCGGTTCGTCGATGCGCTGCCGGCGCAGGCGGGGGCGGAGGAAGCCTTGGCCCGGCAGGGCTTCACGCTGTACCGGGACGCGCTGTTGCGGCTGCGGGATGGGATGGGGTTCCGCTTCCTCCAGCCCGGCCGCGCCATGAACCCCGGCCCGCGCGGGGAGGCGCCGCTGCTGTGGTTCTTCCCGCTGCCGGATGGCCATGGCGGGGCGCTGGCCCAGTTGATGGCGCGGCGCCATGCGGCCTATCTCGCGGACCAGCGCGCCAATTTCTTCGACCCCTTCTTCCGCCGCTTCCATCGCCAGGCCGTGCTGGTCGATGCGCTCGGCGCCCTGCATGCGGGGCAGGAGGTGTTCGACGATACGGCGGAGGCCCTGGCCGCCATCGCCGGCGCCCTCCGGCGCGGGGGTGGCTGGATCGACCTGTTGACGGGCCAGGGTGTGCGCCGCGTCGCCTTTGCCGCGACCAAGGCGGACCACGTCCCCGCTCGCGCCCGGGATGCGCTGCTGGGGCTGCTGGGGGATCTGGTGGGCCAGGGTGGGATCCCGTTGGGGGGAGCCGCCAGTTCCGTCCATGCCATCGCTGCCATGCGCTGCACCGAGGATACGGTCGCCCTGCTGGAAGGCCGCCCCGTCGGCGCCGTGCGCGGCGTGCTGATGCGCGATGGGCGGCTGACGCCGGTCTATCCCGGGGAAGTGCCCTCCCGCCGTCCCGGCGCGGAGTTCTGGGACGCGCCCTTCTTCGAGATGCCCGCCTTCCAGCCACCACGCCTGGTGGGTGACGGCGGGGCGGGCATTCCCCATCTGGGAATGGATGCCCTGCTGGCGACGCTGATCGGAGACCTGCTGTGACCCAACCCACGCTGCCGCGCGGGCCGCGCGTGATCGAGGAGGCCGCCACCCGCCCCTCGGCGCGGCTTGATCTTGGCTGGGAACAGGCGGTGGTGGCGGTGGCCCCGCCGCCAGCCCCGCGCCGCTGGTCAGCGCCCGCGCTCGCGGCCTCCGGCATCGGCGTGCTGCTGGTGGGGCTTTCGGCCATCGATGTCGCGGGCTTCGTCGCGGACCAGTTCGCGCGCGGCGCGGCCCTGGGTTGGCTGACGCTGGGCGTCGCTGGCCTCGGCTATGGGCTGATCGCCCTCGCGGTGCTGCGGGAATTACGCGGGTTGATGGGGCTGGCGACGGTCGAGCGCGGTCGGGCGGCCGTGGCGCGCGGAGACTTTGGGGAAGCCCGCAAGGCCGTGCTCGCCTGGGCCGCAACCGTTCCGCAGGCCGCCCCGGTGCTGCCGGCGCTGCGCCAGGCGCCGGATTTGCCGACCCTGCTGGCCCTGCTGGAAGCCGGGCCGCTGGCGGAGCTGGATCGTGCCGTCGGCGCCGCCGGCCGCGCTGCCGCGCTGCAATCCCTGGCGGCGACGGCGGTGGTGCCTTCCCCGGCGCTGGATGGTCTGTTCATCGCCTGGCGCGGCCTGCGCCTGGTGCGGGACGTCGCCGCGATCCACGGGCTGCGCCCCGGCTTCGCTGGCACGCTGCGCCTGCTGCGGCGCACCCTGTTCGAGGCCGGGGCGGTGGCCGCTGCCGATGTCGCGATCAGCGCCGCGGTCAGCGCGGTGACCACAAATCCGCTCGTCGCCTCGCTGGCGGGCGACGCCGCGACCGGGGCGGTCGCTGCGCGGCGCATGATCGTGCTGGCCCGCGCCGCGTCGCGGGCCTGCAGGGTGGTTGCCCCGCGAGAGCGGCTACTGGAACTCGATGTTCGAGCCGTTGAGGTCGCTGATCTGCACGTTGCGGATGTGCACGATATCGCCGCCGCCGAGGTCGAGCAGGATATGCGGCCCGACCTGCGTCATTGCCGCCTTGGCCTCCGCCACGCTGGACAGGCCGAAGCCCTTCAGGATCAGGTCATCCACGCCGGGCGCGAAATCGCCGATCGTCTCGAAGCCATTGCCGCGCGTGATGACGAAGTCATCCGCACCGGATTCACCCCACAGCACGTCGGTGCCGAGCCCGCCATCCAGCGTATCGTCGCCGCCGCCGCCGATCAGCGTGTTCTGCGCGACATTGCCGGTGATGACATTCGCCAGCCCATTGCCAACGCCATAGGGGGAGATGCCGATCAGCGTCAGGTTCTCGACGTTCTCGAACAGGTAGTAGCCATCGGCGGCATCGGAGAGGACGGTATCGATCCCGCCGCCGGCTTCCTCGAACACCCAGTCCTGCTGCTGGCTGGCATAGAACACGTCATTGCCGGCGCCACCCACCATCCAGTCGAAGCCGGTGAAGCCGTTGAGCGTGTCGGCGCCGTCGCCGCCATTCAGCGTATCCCCGCTACCATCCCAGCCGCCGAACAGGCTGTCATTGCCGGCCTCGCCGAAGACGATGTCGGCGCCCTCGCCGGGCTCGACGGTGTCATTGCCAGCGCCACCCAGCACGGTATCGGCGCCTTCATGGGCGTAGATCAGGTCATTGCCGTCCCCACCGAGGACCGTGTCATTGCCCGCGCCCGCCGCCAGCGTGTCATCCCCGGCCTGCCCGTCGATGCGGTTGGCGAATTCATTGCCGATCATGATGTTGGCGCCGCTATTCCCGGTGCCGGCGGAGGCAGAGCCCCCGGCGATCCCGGCCGCCATGTAGAGGTGCTCGATATTGTCGCCGAGCGTATGGTCCGCGGTAATCACCACCCAGTCGGTGCCGCCACCCGGGAGTTCGAGGATGGTGTCGGCCGCATCGTCCACGCGATAGGCATCATCCCCGGTGCCGCCGACCATGCTGTCGGCGCCGGAATTGCCGTGGAAACTGTCATTCCCGGCACCGCCCACCAGCGTGTCGTTCCCGGTGCCGCCGTAGAGCCAGTCATTCGAAGCCCCGGCGAGGATGCTGTCATTGCCCGCGGCGCCGATCAGCCCGGCGCCGCCGCCCTCGATCGTGTCATCGCCATCCCCGCCATCAAGGAAGTCCGACCCGCCGGTCGGGCGCAGCAGGTCATTCCCAGCGCCGCCGATCATGGTGGAGGCGAAGCCGAAGGATTCCAGCGTATCCGCGCCTTCGCCACCATCGATGGAGGCAGCGCCGAAATCGGCGCGGATCGAATCATCGCCCGCCCCGCCACCAAGCCGATCGCCCAGCATGCCGCCGAGGATGGTGTCATTGCCATCGCCGCCGCGCAGCGTGACGGCCTGACTGGCGAAGTTCCGCAGCAGATCGTCCCCGCCGTCGCCCTCCGCAAGCGCGGGGCCGTTCAGGCTGATGGTGTCATTGCCGCCGCCGCCCGAGAGCGTCGCCGCGCCGGTGCCGCCGACCAGGATGTCGTTGCCGAGCCCGCCTTCGAAGCGCGTGGTGGCGGGGCCACCGCCCAGCGTGTCATCGCCATCGCCGCCGAGCAGGGTGGCGCCACCGGAAAGTCGGTCATTGCCGCCGCCGCCGTCGAGCAGGCCGGCGGAGCCGCCGATCGTGTCATCCCCCAGGCCAGCGGACAGGGAGACGCTGTTGGCGTCGCCCGTCACGCTGTCATTGCCGTCGCCGCCGATCAGCGTCGCGCCACCGGACAGGAAATCCCCACCCGCCCCGCCATCCAGCAACGCGCCGGTGGAGCCGATCAGCATGTCATTGCCGAGGCCGCCGATCAGCGTCGCGCCGCCTTCGAGGTAGTCGTCGCCCTCGCCGCCATCCAGCAAGGCGCCAGCGCCGCCGAACAGCGAATCGAGGCCATCGCCGCCGAGGAGGGTGGCGGCGCCGGCATCCGCGCGCGCGGTGTCATTGCCGAGCCCACCATCGATCCAATCGGCCCCGCCACCGCCGGCCAGGCTATCCGCGCCATCGCCGCCGATCAGGCTATCCGCCTCCAGCCCCCCCAGCAGCGTGTCATTGCCGAAGCTGCCATCCAGCCAATCCGCGCCGTCACCGCCCGAAAGGCTATCGGCACCGCCGCCGCCGGAGATGCTGTCCGCGCCGAGATTGCCGAACAGCGTGTCGTTGCCGATGCCGCCATCGAGCCAATCCGCGCCATCGCCGCCATCGAGGCTGTCCGTGCCATCCTCGCCGGAGAGGCTATCCGTCCCGGCCCCGCCGAGCAGCGTATCGGCATCCGCCCCGCCCGCCAGCGTATCGGCGGAGGCGAAGCCGGCGAGCAGGTTGGCGGAGGCATCACCGCGGATGCTGTCGCCACCCTCGCTGCCAAACACACCCTCGAAGCCCGAAATGCTGTCGATGCCGCCGGACCCGTCATTGCCCGTCCCGGTGGTGAGGTCCGCGACAATCCCGGCCTGGGCGTTGCGGTAGGAGAGGATGTCGCTGCCCGAGCCGCCGGCGAGCGTGTCATTGCCGAGGCCGCCGGCGAGCGTATCCGCGTCATCGCCACCGAGCAGCGAATCGGCCAAACCGCTACCCGCCAGCAGGTCATTGCCCGCGCCGCCCTGCAGGGTGGAGGCGCCGGTGCCGGCATCGAGGATGTCGTTGCCGTCATCGCCGAGCAGCATGCCGCCATCGGCTTCGCCATAGAGGCTGTCCGCCCCGCCGCCGCCCGCGAGCGTGTCCGCGCCGAGCCCACCGAAGAAGCGGTTGTCGGTGGCGTTGCCGATGATGCTGTCGCGGTAGTCGCTGCCGTTCACTTCCTCGATATTGGCGATGCCCCCGGTCGCGAAGGCGCCGGTGCCGAAGAGGAAATTGGGCAGATCGACGACGAAGACCGAATTGACCGGCGCGCCGGTGACGCTGCGGATGTCGAGCCGGTCGATGCCGGCGCCGCCATCGATCCGGTCTTCGCCCGCGCCATTGCTGATGTAGTCATCGCCGTCGCCGCCATCGAGCAGCTCATACCCGGCGCCGCCGTTCAGCGTGTCATTGCCCGCGGCGCCGCGCAGCGTATCGGCGTCGTCGCCGCCAAGCAGGAAGTCATTGCCCGCCCCGCCCCAGACACTGTCGGCGCTCGCCCCGCCATTCAGGTTGTCATCGCCATCGCCACCATCGAGGGTATCGACATCGGCGCCGCCATTCATCGTATCGGCGCCGGCGTCACCGACCAGCAGGTCGGCGCTGCCATCGCCGGACATCAGGTCATTGTCGGCGCCGCCCAGCAGCGTATCGCCGGCATCGCCGCCCGAGAGCGTGTCATTGCCGGAATCGCCGCGCAGCAGGTCCTGCCCGGAACCGCCATCGGCACCGTCATTGCCGGCGCCGCCGGAGATCGTGTCATTGTCGACCCCGGCCGAGATGACGTCATCCCCATCGCCGCCCGAGAGGCTGTCCGTGCCCTGTTCGCCGTTGACCTGGTCGTTGCCGCCGCCGCCATCGATCGTATCGGCGTCATCGCCGCCGGAGACGTTGTCATCCCCGAGGCCGCCCAGCAGCACATCGGCCCCGGTGAGGCCGTAGATCACGTCATTGCCGGCGCCACCGTCGATCGTATCTCCGGCGGCATCGCCATTCAGCGTATCCGCGCCGTCCGCGCCGCTGAGGTAATCCGCGCCCTCAGCGCCATAGAGGCTGTCATTCCCGGCGCCGCCATCCATGCGGTCGCCGTCGAAGCCGCCATTCAGCGTATCCTCGCCATCCGCGCCATTGATGCTGTTGGCGCCGCCCTCGCCGAACAGCAGGTCATTGCCGGTGCTGCCATCGATGGTGTCATCGGCCGATCCGCCGAAGACGGTGTCCGCACCCTCCCCGGCGATGATGGAATCGGCGCCGGCGCCGCCGAACAGGCTGTCATCGCCGGTGCCCCCGAACAGGCGATCCTCATTGTCGAGGCCGAACAGGGTATCGGCGCCATCACCGCCAACGAGGGTGTCGTTGCCCTCATCGCCATTCAACTGGTCGTTGCCGGCGGAGCCGTCGAGCACATCCTCCCCCAGCAATCCGACCAGGGTGTCGGAGCCGGAGGTGGGCGCGCCGCCTATCACGCTTTCACTCTGGAACCCCGGAGTGATGGTGTCGCTGCGGTCGGTGCCGACGATAAAAGCCATCTGCCGCCTCTAACCCCCATGAACGTCCATTGCCGGGGACGCCGTCGCCAAGTGTGACTAATCCCTTAATCGAGAGGGCAGCACAACGCACTGGAACGCGAAATGGCGGCCCCTGTGTCGGGACCGCCATTCAATCGGCTGGACGGGCGTGCCCATCCGCGTTTCAGCCGGCAGTTCAGGCCGTGTGGGGCGTCGCCCAGCCCGGCGTGGCAGGCCGCGGCGCCGCTCCGATCATGCCGGCAGCAGACTGACCGGCGGTGGCAGACGCGGTCGGTGGGGCGGGCAGAGCCGCGGCGATATGCGCATCCATCGCCGCCTTCAGGTCCTTGCCCGGCCACTGGCCACCGGCATGGCTGCCCTCGGCGACCAGCCCATCGGCCTGGATGGCGTAGGTGACGAAGCGCAGCACCGTATCCACCGGAACCCGCACACCTTCGCGTGCCTGCACCGGGGCGATGATGGCGGAGCCGTCTTCGTCGAGCGTCACCGTGACCGGCCCGAACACGCCGGCGGCGGTCATTGCCTCCGACAGGCGGCGCGCTTCCATCCGGGCGGCTTCCTCGAAGGGATGCGTCAGCAGCGGCGGGTTGCCCGCCACCATGATCGCGTCGCGAGACTGGCGGGAGACGATGGTGCGGGGCTTGCCGACGGGCAGGGCGGCCGGCGCCGCGGGGGCGCGCCCGGCGGCGATCTCGGCCGCCAACAGTGCGGCTTCGCGTTCTTCCCGCGGGAAATAGACGGAGTGGCCCCAGATGGCGGCGACGAGGCCCATGCCGCCTAGGGCGGCCTGCACCATCATCGGCATGTTGGTAACGCCGACGATGGCGCCGGACCAGGCGGCGGAGCCGGCAAGTGCAGCAACCCAGTAAACCGGCTTGGACATGCGAGCCATGGAAGCCTCCTGCGACCGAAGACGGACAAAACGTCCCGTCGTGTGCCCAGTTTTTAGACGTTCTGGAGCAAATCGGTCAAGGACGAATGGCTTTATGCGCGAAAAGTCTTATTATTTGGATATTCTTGCTGGTGTATCATGTGTCTCACCACAGGCGACAATCGCGGGTTACGGCACGGCGGAAGGACGCAAAAAGGGCGCGCCCGGGCTTCTGGCCAGGCGCGCCCCTCCATTCGGCGGCGTTGTTTCGCGGTGACGGGGCGCTCAGCGCCTCGTCACAGTGTCGTGTTCAGGCTTCCGCGGCAGCCAGCATGCGCGCCAGCGATTCGGACCGGCCGAGCGCCACCAGCACGGCGTCGATCGGCGGGCTTTGCGTGCTGCCGGTCAGCGCCACGCGCAGCGGCTGCGCCACCAGGCCGAGCTTGACGCCCTTCACATCGGCATAGTCCCGCAGCCACTGTTCCAGCTCCTTTCGCTCCCACGGCGCATCGGCCAGGAACTGCGTGAGGTCCGCGAGCCGCGCCTTCGCCTCCGCCGTCATCAGCGCGGCGGCCTTCGCATCCGGCTGCGGCGCGCCATCGGCCACGGCGAAATAGGCTGCGCCGACGATATCCTCGATGGTGCGCGCTCGCTCCTTCAACTCTGGCATCAGGGCGCGGATGCGGGCCGCGCCATCGGTGCCGAAAGAAACGCCGCGCTTCGTGAAGCGCGCCATCACCTCCCGCAGCAGCCGGTCATCATCGGCGGCGCGCAGATAGACACCGTTGAAATGGCTGAGCTTCGCGTAGTCCATCCGCGCGGCGGCGCGGCCGACATCGGCGATGTCGAAGATCTTCGTGACGTCCTCGCGCGAGATGATCTCGGTGTCGCCATGCCCCCAGCCCAGGCGCAGCAGGTAGTTGCAGACGGCTTCCGGCAGCAGCCCCTGTTCGCGGAATTCCAGCGCGCCGACCGCGCCATGGCGCTTCGACAGCTTGGCGCCATCCGCGCCGTGGATCAGCGAGACATGGGCGAAATGCGGCCGGTGCCAGCCCATCGCGTCATAGACCATGCACTGGCGAAACGTGTTGGTCAGGTGGTCATCGCCGCGGATGACATGGGTGATGCGCATGTCGTGGTCGTCGACCACCACCGCGTGCAGATAGGTCGGCGTGCCGTCGGAGCGCAGGATGATCATGTCATCGAGCTCGGCATGGGAGACGCGGACCTCGCCCTGCACCAGGTCCTTCACCACCGTCTCGCCACCCTGCGGGGCCTTGATGCGGATGACGGGGGCGATGGCGGGCGCGTCCTTCGCCGCCATGCCGATCCAGCGGCTGCCATCGTATTTGAAGGGCCGCTTCTGCGCTTCCGCCGTGGCCCGGCCGGCGGCCAGTTCCTCCGGCGTGTCATAGGCGAGATAGGCCTTGCCCATCGCCAGCAATTCGCGCGCGACCTCGGCGTGGCGGGCCTCCTGCGCGGTCTGCATCACCGGCGGCTCGTCGGGGCTGAGCCCGAGCCATTCGAGGCTGTCGAGGATCTGCTGCACGGCTTCCTGGGTGCTGCGCTGCTTGTCCGTATCCTCGATCCGCAACAGGTACTGCCCGCCATGGCGGCGGGCGAAAAGGTAATTGAACAGCGCCGTGCGGGCGCCGCCGATATGGAGATAGCCCGTGGGGGAGGGGGCGAAGCGGGTGCGGACGGACATGGGTTCCAGTTCCGGTGACGGCAGGTCTGACCCCGCCCTGTAGAGCAGAACGCGCGAGGCCGGAACCGGTGGCATGCGCTGGGCTGGATGGAGGGCTGGGCGAGGCGGCATGAAACATTCGCCATTGGGTTGAGAAACCCGCGCGTAACCTCCACGATCCCGGGAGATGTCCCTCGTCCTTTCCCCCTTCGCCGCGGGAAGCCTGCCATCGCGCCTCGCGGCGGCGGCTGGGGCGGTGCTGGCCGCCCAGCATGGACGATTCGCGCCCTGGCTGGCCGTCGCCCTCGGTGCGGGGGTGCTGTGCTATTTCGCGCTGCCGGAGGAGCCGGGCTGGCAACCGCTATGGGCTGTCCCGCCCCTGGCGGCGCTGGCCTTCGCCCTGGCGCGGCGCTGGCTGCTGCCGGGCTGGGGGATGGGGCTGCTGGCGGCCTTCCTGCTGGGCTGGGGGGCTGTCGCCTGGCACGCCGCGCGGATGCCGCCGCCGCTCGCGCTGCCCTTCCAGGCCGTGATGCTGTCCGGCGTGGTGGAGGAAGTGCAGCCTTTGCCGGAGGGACGGCGGCTGACCCTCGCCGCGCCGAGCCTGGATGGCGGCCCGGCGCTGCCCCGGAGTATTCGCCTGCGTATGCGGGCGGATGACCCGGCGCGGCCGGCGCCGGGCGATGGCATCACCATCCGCGCGCTGATCCGCCCACCTTCCGCCCCCGCCGTGCCGGGAGGCTGGGATTTCCAGCGCGCGGCCTTCTTCTCAGGCCTCGGCGGGTCCGGCTTTGCCCTGGGGCCCGCCAGCCTGCGCCCGGGGGAGGGCGCATCCCCCGTGCTGGCGGGGCTGCGGGCGCGGCTCGACCGCGAAGTGGCGGCGGCCATTCCGGGCGCGGCGGGGCCGGTGGCGGCGGCGCTGCTGACCGGGACGCAAAGCGCCATTCCGGTGGCTGAGATGGTGGCGATGCGGGATTCCGGGCTTTCCCACCTGCTATCGGTCTCCGGCCTGCATATGGCGATCGTCATCGGGGTGATCTTCACCACCCTGCGGGCCTTGCTGGCCCTGCTGCCCTGGGTGGCGCTGCGGTTGCCGGTGAAGGCGCTGGCGGCGGTGGTCGGCCTGGCGGCCGGGGCCTGGTACATGGTGCTGACGGGATCGCAGGTGCCGATGCAGCGTTGCCTCGGCATGGCCGCGCTGATGACGCTGGCGATGCTGACGGGGCGGCGGGCGATCTCGCTGCGCGTCATCGCCGTGGCGGCGGGGGTGGTGACGCTGGTGGCGCCGGCCGAGGTGCTTGGACCTTCCTTCCAGATGTCCTTCGCCGCGGTGCTGGCGCTGATCGCGGGGCATGAGGCATTGCGCGGGCCGATCCAGGCCTTCCGGATGGGCGGGTCCCAGGGCGGCAAGGCCTGGCGGCGGGCGGCGCTGGTGCTGTTCGGGCTGGTGGCGACCTCCGTGCTGGCCGGCGTCGCGACAGCGCCGATCGGGCTGCATCATTTCGGCCGGCTGCAGATCTATGGCGTCATCGCCAATGCGGTGGCGGTGCCGCTGACCTCCTTCATCGTCATGCCGGCGGGCCTGCTGGCGATGCTCGCGCTGCCCTTCGGGCTGGAAGCCTGGCCGCTGGCGGCGATGGGCTGGGGGGTGGAGGGCATCCTGGCCGTCGCGCGAATGGTCGCCGCCTGGCCGGAGGCCGCGCCGGCGATGGCGCCGCTGCCGGTCTGGGGGCTGGCGGTGGCGGGCTTCGGCTTCTGCTGGCTCTGCCTCTGGCGCGGAAGGCTGCGACTGTTCGGCCTGCCGGGGCTGGCGCTCGGCCTGGGGGCGGGGCTGCTTTCCCCGCCGCCGGATATCCTGGTTTCCGCCGATGCGCGGATCGTCGCGTTCCGGACGGAGGAGGGGGTGTTCCTGCACCGGATCGCCGGGGCCTCAAACTTCACGCGGGATTCGATGCTGCGGGCGATGGGCGCGACGCGGGGCGAGGCGCTGCCCGAACGCGGCGCGGCTGCTGGCGGCGCGATCACCTGCACGCCTGCCGCCTGCCGCTTCAGCCCTGGCGAAGGGGTGGCGGAGGCCGTGCTGTTCCGCAGCCCGCCGGCGGCCCGCGGCCGTCGCGCCGCCCCTCCGGATGAGGTGGCACGGGCGGACGCCTGCGGCCGTGCGGCGCTGCTGCTGGCGCTGGAGCCGATCCGGCCGCGCTGTCCGTCCGGCGTCTCGATCGACCGTTTCGCGATGTGGCGGGATGGCGCGCAGGCGGCCTGGATCGGCCGTGACGGGGTGGTGGTGGTGAGCGACCGGGCGGTGCGCGGCGCGCGCCCCTGGGTGCCGCCAGTACCGATCCCGGGGCGGATCGAGACCCTGCCCCTGGCGCCCCTCGATCCCGGCGCGGGGCCGGAGGGCTGATACTCATCATTTCTTAAGAGTTTCAGCCGCAGCATGGCCAGGCAGGGCGCAGGAAAGACGGAACCGATGACCGCTATCGTTGCCTCCACCCCCTCCCTGATGGCGCTGGGCTGGCTGGCCGCCGGGCTTGGACTCGGGGTCGCGCTCGTCACATCCTGGCATCGCCTGTCCGCGTGGCGGCAGGCGCGGATGGCGGAGTGGGACCCTTACTGACCCCACCCGGCGCCGCGGATCAGTATTTCCGCAGCAGACCAATCAGCCGGCCCTGCACGCGCACACGATCCGGGCCGAAGATACGGGTCTCATAGGCACGGTTCGCCGGTTCCAGCGCGACCGAATTGCCCCGGCGGCGCAGGCGCTTCAGCGTCACCTCCGCATCATCAACCAGGGCGACGACGATGGCGCCATTCTCCGCCGTGTCACCCCGGCGGATGATGACCGTGTCGCCATCCAGGATGCCGGCTTCGACCATCGAATCACCAGCAACCTCCAGCGCGTAGTGCTCGCCACCGCCCAGCAGGGCGGCCGGCACATCGACGCTCGCGCTGGTATCGCGCATCGCCTCGATCGGCATGCCGGCGGCGATGCGCCCATAGAGCGGCAGTTGCACCGCGCCCGTGTCATTCGCCGTGCGCTGCACGCCCGTGAGGCCCGGCGAGAAATTGCCGCGGATGACGTTGGGCGAGAAACCCGGCGCGGTGGCAGCAGGCTGTGGCGGGGCGGCGGAGGGCACCGGCACCGGCCCGCTACTGGCTTCCACCCTGCGTGGCGCCACATTCTCCGGCAGTCGGAGCACTTCCAGAGCCCGGGCCCGATGTGCCCGCCGCTTGAGGAAGCCGCGTTCCTCCAGCGCCGTGATCAGCCGATGGATGCCGGATTTCGACTTCAGCCGCAGCGCGTCCTTCATCTCCTCGAAGGAGGGAGAAAAGCCTGTGGCGCGCAGATGGCGGTCGATGAACATCAGCAATTCGTGCTGTTTGCGCGTGAGCATGGCCTTCTCCACAGCCGGTCCCGATGAAGACCTGCGAGGCAGGCTGTCACCGGCGCCCAGAGCCCCCTTGGCCCCGAACAAACAAGCAACCGACCCGGATGTTCTATGTAGGTTCCGCCCGTGGCGTCAAATGTTTTCCACAGGTCCAGGGAAAACCTGCCCTGAATCGGGACAGGATGCCCATCGGCGGGGCGTCCGGCGCGGTCTAGATTCCCAATCGGCCGAGGGGAATCGCCCTGACCTCCGCCCCTTCGGGCAGCGCCGGGGCATGGGGCGCGCGCAGGATCAGCGCCTCCGCCCGCGCCAGAGTCTTCAGCATCGAACTATCCTGCACGGGGAAGGGGGTGGCGACCATCCGTCCCTCCGCGTCTTCCGCCAGGCTCGCCCGCAGGTGGTCGAAGCGCCGGTCATTCGCCGGCAGCGCCGCGCCGGTGCGGACCAGGATGGTGGGCGGCGCCGCCGCCGGCTCCCCCGACAGCACCGCCAGCGCGGGGGCGAGGAACTGCACGGCGCAGACCAGGGCGGAAACCGGGTTGCCGGGCAGCCCCAGCACCGGCGTCAGCCCGAGGCGACCCCAGATCAGCGGCTTGCCCGGCCGCATGGCGATCTTCCAGAAATCCAGCGCGAAGCCATCCTGCCCCAGCGCCGCCTGCACCAGGTCATGTTCCCCCACGCTCGCGCCGCCTGTCGTCACCAGCAGGTCGCAGGCCCGCGCGGCGCCGGCCGCGGCCGCGATGGCGTCCCGGTCATCGGCCACGATCGGCAGCACCAGCGGGTCTCCTCCCCCGGCGCGCACCAGGGCGGCCAAGGCATGGGCGTTGCTGCTGACGATGCCGCCGGCGGGGATCGGGTCGCCGGGCAGGGCGATTTCGTCCCCCGTCGCCAGGATGCCGATGCGCGGGCGCCGGTGCACGGTCAGCCAGGCATGATTTGCCGCCGCCGCCAGGCCGACATCCCGCGCGGTCAGGCGCCGTCCCTCCCGCAGCAGGCACTCGCCTTCCGCGAAATCGAGCCCCCGGCGGCGGACCCAGCGGCCCGGCTTCACCGCCTCGCCCACCGTGACGACGCCCGCCTCCTCCGTCGCGTCTTCCTGCATCAGGATGCCATCGGCACCCTCCGGCACGAAGCCGCCGGTGAAGATGCGCACGGCCTGTCCCGGCCCGACCGCGCCGGCGAAGGGGTGGCCTGCCGGCGCCGTGCCGATCACGGCCAGGCACGCCCCAAGCCCGGCATCGGCCGCGCGCACCGCGTAGCCATCCATGGCCGAGACCTCGGCCGGCGGCTGGGTCAGCCGCGCCAGGACCGGCCGGGCGAGAACCCGGTGCCAGGCCTCGGAGAGTGCCACCGTCTCGGCCGGCGTCGGCCGCAGGGAGGTCAGGATCCGGTCGCGGGCTTCTTCGACCGAAAGCATCACTCTGCCTCGTAAGTGCCGGATTTTCCGCCTGACTTATGGGTCAGCCGCACGCTTTCGATCCGCATGCCCCGATCCGCCGCCTTGCACATGTCATAGACCGTGAGGGCGGCGACGGTCACCGCCGTCAGCGCCTCCATCTCAACCCCGGTCTGGCCGGTAACCTTCACGGTCGCCTCGATCTCCACCGCATCCGGCGCCACCGCCACCAGATCCACCGTCACCTTGGCGATCATCAGGGGGTGGCACAGCGGGATCAGGTCGCTCGTCCGCTTCGCCGCCATGATGCCGGCCAGCCGCGCCACGCCGAACACGTCGCCCTTGCCGACCCCGCCGGCCTGGATGAGCGCCAGTGTCGCTGGCGCCATGACAATGCGGCCCCGCGCCGTCGCCACCCGGCTCGTCTCCGCCTTGGCGGAGACATCCACCATGGCGGCGCGGCCGGCCTCGTCGAAATGGGTGAGTGTCGTCACGGCCTCAGAGCGCGGTGATCAGGGCGCGGGCGGCGGCTTCGATATCGGGCTGGCGCAGCAGGTGCTCCCCCACCAGCAGGCAGCGCGCCCCGGCGGCGGCCATGCGGCGCACATCCTCCGGCGTCCGGATGCCGCTTTCGCCGACCGGAATGCGTTCGGCGGGGATCAGGGGAATCAATTCATCTGAAATTACAAGATCAGTTACCAAGGTCTTGAGATTGCGGTTGTTCACACCGATCAACCGGGTCTCCAGACCCAGGGCGCGGTCCAGTTCCCGCCGGTCATGCACCTCTGCCAGCACCGCCAAGTCGAGGGACCGGGCGAGATCCTCCAACTCCTGCGCCTGTTCATCGGACAGCGCCGCCATGATGAGCAGGATGGCATCCGCCCCCATCGCGCGGGCCTCGAAGACCTGCCAGGGATGGACCATGAAATCCTTCCGCAGCACCGGCAGCGAACAGGCCGCGCGGGCGGCGACCATGTGGCCGAGATCTCCCTGGAACCAGGGCCCATCCGTCAGCACGGACAGGCAGGCCGCCCCCGCGGCTTCATAGGACCGGGCGATGGCGGCGGGATCGAAGGGGTCGCGGATCAGCCCGCCGGAGGGCGAGGCGCGCTTGATCTCGGCGATCAGCCCGACCCGGCCGTCGGCCACGGCATCGCACAGCGCGCCGGTGAAATCCCGCGTTGGCTCCGCATCCCGAGCCCGCTTTTCCATCTCATGCTGGCTGACGGCGGCGGAGCGTTCGCGCACTTCCTCGTATTTATCGGCGAGGATGCGGGCGAGGGTGTCCGACATCATGGGGGTCGGGGCGTTCATGGGGGGGTGCTCAGGCGGCGGG
>CANJXD010000036.1 GCA_947478535.1 Acetobacteraceae bacterium | reverse complement strand
GGGGGGGGGGGGGGGGGGGGGGGGGGGGGGGGGGGGGGGGGGGGTGGGGGCTGGGGTCGGGGCTGGGGTGGCGCGCAGAGTCGGGCGCGCGGTCTGCGGGCGCCTGCCGAAAACGGGCAGGCCCTGCGAGCCCCGAGGCTTCTGGTCCTGGCCATTCGGTATGCCGTTGGCCTGCCAAGGGAATCGCGACGGCTCCGCGCCGGCGGCCTGCGGCCCGGCGTCGTCCGTGCCCGGCTGGCCGTCGCCGGTCCCATCCAGCCCTGGCTTGTGCGTTACGCTCCACCACGCCATGCGGCGAAGGACCTTCCTGGCCCGCCCTGCATCCGCTGGCGCCGGACCAAATGTAAATTATTAGACAAAACGCGCGTTTTTGGCGCGTCCTTCGCTTCTAATGGTGGATTATCTTGTAGGCAAGCCCTTTGCGCGGCGCGGCCCGAGGCCGCGTCGAAACACCACGGATTCGAGAATGAACAGACATGACCGGCCAGGGCGCGCCGCCCGCCCCCCGGGACAGGGAGATCACTCGCCCCGCAGCGCAGCGCCCGCCGCCAGCGGGGCCAGCGGCGCCGCCAATGCCAGCAGCGCGCCGAGCAGCAGCAGGTAGGGCCGCGCCGGCAGATCCGCCGCCGCCGCCTCGATCGCCGCGGCGCCGAAGATCATCGACGGGATCGACAGCGGCAGCACCAGCAGCGGCAGCAGCACGCCGCCGCGCCGCGCCCCCAGCGTCAGCGCCGCGCCGGCCGTGCCGAACAGGGACAGGATGGCGGTCGCCAGGCCCAGCGCCGCCATCGCCGTGCCCCAGGCCTCGGTCGGAAGATTCAGCAGCGCCGCCGCCACCGGGGTTGCCGCCAGCAGCGGCAGGCCGGTGACCATCCAATGCCCCAGCGCCTTGGCCGCAGCGAGGGCGGAGGGCGCCAGCCCGGACAGCAGAAGCTGGTCGAGCGACCCATCCTCCGCCTCCGCCCCGAACAGCCTGTCGAGCGGCAGCAGCGCCGCCAGCAGCGCCGCGGCCAGCAGCGCGCCGGGGGCCAGCCGCGCCAGGGCCTGCGGTTCCGGCCCGATGCCGAAGGGGAACAGCGCGCAAACCAGGACGAAGAACAGCACCGCCGCCAGCGCATCCCCGGGGTGGCGCAGCGCGAGGCGCACTTCGCGCAGTAGGACGGCGGAAAACCCGTTCACAGGCGCAGCTCCCCGGCGCCCGGCAGCGGCAACGGCAGATGGGTGGCCGCGATCACCGCGCCCCCCGCCGCCCGGTGCGCCGCAAGCAGCAGGCCCAGCCGCGCGACCGAAGCGGTATCCAGCCCCACCGTCGGTTCATCCAACAGCCACACCGGCACCGGCGCCAGCGCCAGCCGCGCCAGCGCCAGCCGCCGCTTCTGGCCGGAAGACAGCACCCGCGCCGGCAATTCCGCGAGCTCGCCCAACCCCACCGAGGCCAGCGCCGTCGCCACATCACCGCCCCAGAGCCGGGCGAAGAAGGCCAGGTTCTCCCGCGCCGTGAGAGAGAGTTTCAGCGCATCCTGGTGGCTGAGGTAGCGCAGCCGCCCGGCATGGGCGACGCGATCCGCCAGCGCATCCTCCCCCTGCCACAGCAATTGTCCCTCCGCTGGCGGGATCAGCCCGGCCAGCAGCCGCAGCAGGGATGATTTGCCGGCGCCATTCGCACCCACCAGCAGCAGGGCGCCGCCGGGTGGCAGGGTGAAGGAAAGCCCGGCGAAGATCGCCCTTTCCCCCCGCCAGCAGGCCAGGTCACGCCCTTCGAGCATCCGGTCTCCGCACCTCTCACTGTCGCAAAGCGTCACACCGGATGGACCGGTCCCGTCCCCTGTGGTTTAAGCCCGTTGCTCCGGTCGCGAAAGCGGCCGGGCCTGAACTGCGCCTGGGTCGGCGGAAAGCGCCCCACTCCTTGGGGTGGAACCGGTCCCGGTGCCACGGAAGACGGGGATGACCGGACCATGCGGATGATCGGGCAGGACAGCCTGAAGACCCGCCGTACCCTCACGGTGGACGGCAAGGACTACAACTACTTCAGCCTGCCATCATCGGCGGCCGGCATCGGCGATACCTCTCGCCTCCCCTACAGCCTCAAGGTGCTGCTGGAGAATGTGCTGCGCTTCGAGGACGGGCGCAGCTACACCGTCAACGACGCCAAGTCGGTGGCCGGCTGGCTGGAGAAGGGCCGCTCCGACAAGGAAGTCCCGTTCCGCCCGGCGCGCATCCTGCTGCAGGACTTCACCGGCGTTCCCGCCGTGGTGGACCTCGCCGCGATGCGGGACGCGCTGTCCAGCCTGGGCGGTGACCCGCGCAAGGTGAACCCGCTGGTGCCGGTCGATCTCGTCATCGACCACTCCGTCATGGTCGACGCCTTCGGCACCAAGGACGCGCTGCAGAAGAACGTCGACACCGAGTTCGAGCGCAACGGCGAACGCTACGAATTCCTCCGTTGGGGCCAGTCCGCCTTCGCGAATTTCCGCGTTGTGCCGCCGGGCACCGGCATCTGCCACCAGGTGAACCTCGAATACCTGGCCCAGGTCGCCTGGACCTCGCAGGATGGCCCGGACACCTATGTGTTCCCGGACAGCTGCTACGGCACCGACAGCCACACGACGATGGTCAACGGCCTCGGCGTTCTCGGCTGGGGCGTCGGCGGGATCGAGGCGGAAGCCGCGATGCTCGGCCAGCCCATCGCCATGCTCATCCCCGATGTCATCGGCTTCAAGCTGATCGGCAAGGTGCGCGAAGGCATCACCGCGACGGATCTGGTGCTGACCGTCACCCAGATGCTCCGCAAGAAGGGCGTTGTCGGCAAGTTCGTCGAATTCTACGGCCCCGGCCTGCATGCCCTGCCGCTGCCGGACCGCGCGACGATCGGCAACATGGCCCCGGAATACGGCGCCACCTGCGGCTTCTTCCCGATCGACCAGGTGACGATCGACTATCTGCGCCTGTCCGGCCGCGACGAGCACCGCATCGCGCTGACGGAAGCCTACGCCAAGGCGCAGGGCATGTGGCACGACGAGACCTCGCCCGACCCCGTCTTCACCGACACGATGGAACTCGACCTCGCGACGGTCGTCCCCTCCATGGCCGGCCCGAAGCGCCCGCAGGATCGCGTGCCGCTGCCGGATGTCGGTGCCTCCTTCGCGCGTGACCTCGCGGCCGGCACCATGGGCGTGCCCGGCGACAAGGCCGATCTGCGCGTGGCGGTCGAGGATGCGAATTACGACCTCGGCCATGGCGATGTGGTGATCGCCGCGATCACCTCCTGCACCAATACCTCGAACCCCTATGTGCTCGTCGCCGCCGGCCTCGTCGCCCGCAAGGCCCGCGCCAAGGGCCTGAAGCCGAAGCCCTGGGTGAAGACCTCCCTCGCCCCCGGCTCCCAGGTGGTGACCGAGTATCTCGACAACGCCAACCTCTCGGCCGATCTCGATGCGCTCGGCTTCCAGACCGTCGGCTATGGCTGCACGACCTGCATCGGCAATTCCGGCCCGCTGGCGGATCCGATCGTCGATGCGGTGGAGAACAACAAGCTGGTGGTCGCCAGCGTGCTGTCCGGCAACCGCAACTTCGAAGGCCGCGTGCACGCCAATGTGCGCGCGAACTACCTCGCCTCGCCCCCGCTCGTCGTCGCCTATGCGCTGGCCGGCACGGTGAAGATGAACATGGATGTCGATCCGATCGGCACCGGCAGCGACGGCCAGCCCGTCTACCTCCGGGACATCTGGCCGACGACGAAGGAAGTGGCGGATACCGTCCACGCCGTCGTCACCCGGAAGATGTTCATGGAACGCTACGGCGACGTCTTCAAGGGCCCGGCCCAGTGGCAGGCGATCCGCGTCGACGCCGACAGCGACACCTATCGTTGGAATTCTGGATCTACGTACGTCCAGAACCCGCCCTACTTCACGGGCATGACGATGGACGTGGGCGACATCCAGCCGGTGACGGGTGCGCGCATCCTGGCCAGCCTCGGTGACAGCATCACGACGGACCACATCTCCCCCGCCGGCTCCATCAAGAAGGTCTCCCCCGCGGGCGACTACCTGCTGGAACACCAGGTCCGACAGAACGACTTCAACAGCTATGGCGCCCGCCGCGGCAACCACCAGGTCATGATGCGCGGCACCTTCGCCAATATCCGCATCAAGAACGAACTGGCGCCGGGCACCGAGGGCGGTGTGACGAAGCACCAGCCCTCGGGCGAGGTGATGCCGATGTACGACGCGGCCATGCAGTACAAGGCCGAGGGCGTGCCGCTGGTGATCTTCGGCGGCAAGGAATACGGCACGGGTTCGTCCCGCGACTGGGCCGCCAAGGGCACCTTCCTGCTTGGCGCCAAGGCGGTGATCGTGGAGAGCTTCGAGCGCATCCACCGCTCCAACCTCGTGGGCATGGGCGTGCTGCCGCTGGTCTTCAAGAATGGCGAGGACCGCAAGTCCCTCGGCATCACCGGCGCCGAGACGATCGACCTGCTGGGCATCGAGGAGCTGAAGCCCCGCATGGACGTGACGATGGTGATCCATCGCCCGGACGGCACCACCCACACGACGACGCTGACCTGCCGCGTCGATACGGCGGATGAGGTCGAGTACTACCGCAACGGCGGCATCCTGAACTACGTGCTGCGCGGCATGGCGAAGGCGGCGTAGGCCAGCCTTCCACCGATGCGTCGAACGGGGGCGCGGTCCGCAGGGACCGCGCCCTTTTTCGTGTCAGGCCGCGGGCTTCACCCGCCGCAACGCCCGCCCGAGCGCGAGCGCCGCCGGCACCGCCAGCCCGCACAGCACCGCCATCCCCCAGAACCCCGCCCCGCCAGCGGCGGCATAGGCCGGCCCGCAGGCGAGGGTGAACAACCCCATCCACAACCCGACGCCGAGCGCCGCATGCAGTGACTGCGCCGTGCCGGCCAGCCCCGGCGGCACCACCCGCCCCAGCACCAGCATCGTCGCCAGATGCTGCATGGCGAAGGTGCCGGCATGCAGCACCTGGGCCGGGAACAGCAGCCAGGGATCCACCGTCATCGCCGTGATGCTCCAGCGCAGCACGCCGCACAGCCCCGCCGCTATGGAAAGCCCGACCGGCCCCAGCCGCGCGACGAAGCCCTTGCCCCAGAGGAACAGCGCGACCTCCGCCACCACCCCCGTCGCCCAGAGCGCGCCGATCAACCCCGCGCCGAGCCCCGCGGCCTGCCAGTGCAGCGTGCCGAAGGCGTAGTACATGGCGTGACTGCCCTGCATGAGAGCGGAGACGACCATCAGCCAGCGAAACGCCGGCAGGCGCAGCGGCGCGGCAAATGCCGAAAGCCCCCGCCCCGGCGCCCGGCGCACCCCGCTCGGTGGCGGCAGCGCAAGGCCCGCCAGCGCCGTCGCCCCCAGCCCCGCCACCATCATCCAGATCACGGAATCGACGCCGGCCGCCGCCACCGCCTGGCCACCGCCGAGCGCGGCCAGGATGAAGGCGATGCTGCCCGCCGCCCGCGCCCGCGCGTAATCGAAGCCCGGCCTGCCACGGGCGGCGTTCACCGCCAGCGCATCGGTCAGCGGCACTACCGGCGCCATCGCCGCGCTGTGCAGCGCCACCACCAGGGCCATGGTCAGGAACCCCGCTTCCAGCAGGAAGCCGCAACCCGCCAGCGCCGCCGCCAGCGCTGCCGCCGCCAGCACATGGCGCGGGTCCCGCAGCGCATCCGCCAGCCGCCCACCCAGCGGCCCCGCCACCAGCCGCACGGCGGACCCGATGGCCAGCACCGCCCCCACCTCCGCCGCACTCAGGCCGCGTTCCGTCAGCACCGCCGGCAGGAAGGGCAGGATCACGCCGAAGGCAAAAAACTGCGTGGCGAAAAGGATCGCGAAGCGGGGTGCGGCGTTCACCGGCCGCAACCTGCCCCTTCGCCGGCGTGACGCCAAGGGTATGCATCCCGGGCATGTGCGGGTCGCGAATGCGACTTGCTTGACCACAGGCCCCGGCACCACGATCTTGCCATCAACTGCCCGGCCCCCGCCGGGAAGCTGGAGAGCCCCCAATGAGCGAACACACCAAGGCCGTGACGGATGACAGCTTCAAGCAGGATGTGCTGGACGCATCCGGCCCCGTGCTGGTCGATTTCTGGGCCGAATGGTGCGGCCCCTGCCGCATGGTCGCCCCGTTCCTGGAAGAAATCGCCAAGGAATACGAAGGCAAGCTGACCGTCGCCAAGGTGAACATCGACGAGAACCCGATGACGCCGAACGACTACGCCGTGCGCGGCATCCCGACCATGATCCTGTTCAAGGATGGCAAGCCGGTCGATACCAAGGTCGGCGCCCTGCCCCGCAGCGCGTTGAAGGACTGGGTCGCGGGCAAGCTCGCGGGCTGATCATCGCGGACGTGACGGCGGGCGCTTCCCGGCGCCCGCATCGCGCCTACATGCGGTGGATGACCCTGCGCCGCATCCTCCTCCTCGCCCTGGCCCTGTCACCCACCCCCGCCTTCGCCCAGCAGGGGGAAGTGGTGCGGTCCGAACGCGCGGCCTTCCGGCTGACGACCTTCGCGACCGGGCTCGAACACCCCTGGGGTGCCGCGCTGCTGCCGGACGGGCGGCTGCTGGTCACGGAACGGCCGGGGCGGCTGCGGCTGGTCGGCACGGATGGCGCCGTCTCCGCGCCCCTCGCCGGCGTGCCGGCGGTCGAAGCGCGCAGCCAGGGCGGGCTGCTCGACGTCGCCCTCTCCCCCGATTTTGTGACGAGCCGCGAGGTGTTCCTCTGCCAGGCCGCACTGGTGCAGGGCGGCGCGCTGACGCGCCTCGTCCGCGCGCGCCTGGCGCCCGATGCCACGGCGCTGGAAGGTGCCACGCCGATCCTCGACGCGACCCCGGCGCAGGAGCGTGGCCGCAACCACTATGGCTGCCGCATCGCCTTCGGCCCCGACCGGCGGCTTTTTCTGTCCACCGGTGAACGCCAGGCGGATAAGGGCCGGGCGCAGCGGCTGGAGGACCTCGCCGGCAAGGTGCTGCGGGTGGACCGAGAAGGCCGCGCGCAGCCGGACAATCCCTTCATCCGCCAGGCGGGCGCACGGCCCGAAATCTTCTCCTATGGCCATCGCAATCCCCAGGGCCTCGCCTTCAACCCCTGGACGGGCAGCCTGTGGCAGGCCGAGTTCGGCGCCATGGGGGGCGATGAGGTGAACATCGTCCGCCCCGGGCTGAACTATGGCTGGCCACTGGTCAGCCATGGCACGGATTACGATGGCAGCCCGATCGGCCGCGGCGCCAAGACCGCGCCGGGGGTCGAACCCCCCCTACATTTCTGGACTCCCTCGGTCAGCCCCTCCGGCATCGCCTTTTATACCGGCACCGCCTTCCCGGGCTGGCAGCGCAGCCTGTTCGTCGCGGCGCTCAACCCCCCGGGCCTGGTGCGGGTGCAGACGGAGGGGGACCGCGTGGTGGGCGAGGAACGCCTGCTGTTCGACCGCCGCATCCGCATGCGACAGGTCGTCATCGCCGCCGACGGCGCGCTGCTGGTGCTGACGGATGAGGCGCGCGGCCGCATCCTGCGACTCAGCCCGGAGTAGCGCCGTCCAGCTTCAGCACTTCGCCGGCCAGATAGAGGCTGCCGCAGATCAGCACGCGGGCCGGCGGGCCATCCTCCGGCAGCCGGGCCAGAGCCTGTTCCACCGTGCCGCCCGCCGTCGCGGCGCCGCCACTGGCGGCGATGATGGCCTCGATCGGCATGGCCAGGTGCTGACCGGGCTCGGCGATCGCGCGCAGGCTGGTGGCCACGGGAATCAGGGGCGCGAGAAATTCCGCCGCCTGCTTCGATCCCTTCATGCCGACCAGAAGATGCACCGGGCGATCCGCGAAAGCCCCGCGCAGATGCTGCCCGAGCGCCACCCCCGCCCCGGCATTGTGCCCGCCATCCAGCCACAATTCCCACCCCTGCGGCAGCAGGGCGGCCAGCCTCCCCGTCAGGCGCTGCATCCGCGCCGGCCAGGTGGCCGTGGCGACCCCCCGCGCGATGGCGGCTTCCGTCAGCCAGTCCGGGTTCCAGGCGCGCAGCGTGGCGATGGCGATGCCGGCGTTGTCGGCCTGGTGTGGCCCTGCCAGCGCCGGCGCCGGCAGGTCCAGCACGCCCTTGCCATCCCGCCAGCGCAGCCATCCGTCAGCCTGGCGCACCACCTCCCAGGCATCGCCGCGCGCATGCAGCGCCGCGCCCTGTTCCGCCGCCACCCGGCGCAGCACGCCGAGCACCGCCGCCGGCTGGGCGCCGGTCGCGCAAGGCACGCCGGGCTTGATGATGCCCGCCTTCTCGAAGGCGATTTTCTCCAGTGTGTCGCCGAGGAAATCCATGTGGTCCATGGAGATGCTGGTGATCGCTGTCGCCACGGGGCCGATCACGTTCGTCGCGTCGAAGCGGCCGCCAAGGCCGACTTCCAGCACCAGCAGGTCGGCCGGCACGCTGGCGAAAAGATGCAGCGCGACCGCCGTCGTCACCTCGAAGACCGTGATCGGTGCGCCCTCGTTCACCCGTTCCACATGTTCCAGCGCCGCGACCAATTCGGCCTCGGTGACCAAGTCCCCGGCCAGGCGGATTCGTTCGTGGAACCGCACCAGATGCGGCGAGGTATAGACATGCACCCGCAGCCCCGCCGCTTCCGCGATGGCGCGCAGGAAGGCGCTGGTGCTGCCTTTGCCATTGGTGCCGGCGACATGGATCACCGGCGGCAGCCGCCGTTCCGGATTGCCCAGGCGGTCCAGGCATTCCCGCATACGGCCGAGGCTGAGATCGATCAGGACCGGATGCAGGCGATGCAGCCGGTCGATAATGGCCTCGCTGCGGGAGGCAGGAATTGCCACAGGTTCAGGCCTGGTTCGACGCCTCGGGCGCGGTCGCCGGCGCCGGCAGGGCCGGCGTGCCCGCGGGGGCGCGCGCGATCGGCAGCGGCTCCCGCAGCAGGGAGATCACGCGCGCCAGCGTCGCGCGCATGTCATGCCGCTTCACCACCATGTCGAGGATGCCGTGTTCCAGCAGATACTCGGCCCGCTGGAAGCCCTCCGGCAGCTTCTCCCGTACCGTCTGCTCGATGACACGGGCGCCGGCGAAGCCGATCAGCGCGCCGGGCTCGGCGATGTGGATATCGCCCAGCATGGCGAAGCTGGCGGTGACACCGCCCGTCGTCGGATCACACATCACGACGATGAAAGGCAGGCCGGCTTCCTTCACCATGCGCGTCGCGATCACGGTGCGCGGCATCTGCATCAGGCTGATCGTGCCTTCCTGCATCCGCGCGCCACCGGAGGCGGTGAAGACGATCAGCGGCGCATCCTGCAACACGGCCAGCCGCGCAGCCGTCACCAGCGCTTCCCCTACGCCGGCGCCCATGGACCCGCCCATGAAGCTGAACTCGAAGGCGGCGATCACGGCCTTGCGGCCCTCGATGGTGCCCTGGGCTACCAGGACGGCATCATCCATCGCGGTCTTCTGCTGGGCTTCCTTCAGCCGGTCGCCATAGCGGCGCTGGTCGCGAAAGCGAAGCGGGTCCGCCGGCGCCTTCGGCAATTCGATGCGCGACCACCCTTCATCCAGAGTCGTCTTCACCCGCGCGCTGGCGCCAAGCCGCATGTGGTGCCCGCAATGGGTGCAGACATGCAGATTCCGCTCGAGGTCGCGGTGGAAGATCATCTGCTCGCAGGCGGGGCATTTGTGCCAGAGGTTGTCCGGCACTTCCCGGGTTCCCCCGAAAATCGCCTTCACCTTGGGCAGCGCCCAGTCGCTGATCCAGTTCATGACCTACCCTGCCTTCAAGCGCCGGGCGCGCGGGTTGTTGGCTCGATCCGCACGCTGGCTCACCGGACTGCCGGCGGCGCCCATTCCGGGCGCTCGGCGCGCGGGGAAGCGCGCCGCCAGTCCTGGCCGGGAGGTAGGGGCATTGGGGGGGCGGGTGCAAGAGGCCGCCCCCCTTGGCACCCCGTCAGCCGAGGTCGAAGCGGTCCAGGTTCATCACCTTGGTCCAGGCGGCGACGAAATCGGCGACGAACTTCGCCTGATTGTCGGCCTGTGCATAGACCTCGGACAGCGCCCGCAGCACGGAGTTGGACCCGAAGACCAGGTCCACCCGCGTGCCCGTCCAGCGCACCGCGCCGGTCGCCCGATCCCGCCCTTCGAAGGCCTCGGCCGCCTCGTCCGTCGGCGCCCAGGCCGTGCCCATGTCGAGCAGGTTGACGAAGAAGTCATTCGTCAGCTTGCCCGGCCGCTGGGTGAAGACCCCGTGCGGAGACCCCGCATGGTTCGCCCCCAGCACCCGCAGCCCGCCCACCAGCACCGTCATCTCCGGCGCCGTCAGCGTCAGCAGCTGCGCCTTGTCCACCAGCTGTTCCTCCGCCGGCACGCTGAAGCGGGCGCGGCGGTAATTGCGGAAGCCATCCGCCTCCGGCTCCAGCGCGGCGAAGGATGCCGTGTCCGTCTGCTTCGCCGTGGCATCGGTCCGGCCCGGGGCGAAGGGCACCGTCACCTTATGGCCCGCAGCCTTCGCCGCCGCCTCGATCCCCGCGCAGCCGCCGAGCACGATCATGTCCGCCAGCGAGATCTGCTTGCCGCGGGTGGCGGAGGCGTTGAACGCCTTGCGTACCTTCTCCAGCTTCGCCAGCACCTTCGCCAGCTGCGCCGGCTGATTCACCTCCCACTCCTTCTGCGGCGCGAGGCGGATGCGCGCGCCATTGGCGCCGCCGCGACGATCCGAGCCACGGAAGGTGGAGGCCGAGGCCCAGGCCGTGGCCACGAGCTGGGAGACGCTGAGCCCGCTGGCGAGAATCGCCGCCTTCAGCGCCGTGACATCGGCCTTGCCCACCAGCTTGTGCGTCACCGGCGGGACCGGGTCCTGCCAGATCAGATCCTCCTTCGGGACCATGGAGCCGAGGTAGCGGACCTTCGGGCCCATATCGCGATGCGTCAGCTTGAACCAGGCGCGGGCGAAGGCATCCGCGAACTGTTCCGGGTGCTTGAGGAAGCGCTCGGAGATCTTCCGGTATTCCGGGTCCATCTTCATCGCCATGTCCGCCGTCGTCATGATCGGCGCGTGGCGCTTCGAGGGATCATGCGCATCCGGCACCGCATCGGCGAGCGCGCCGTTGGCGGGGATCCATTGCTGCGCACCGGCCGGGCTGCGGGTCAGCACCCAGTCATGGTTCAGCAGGTTCTCGAAGTAGTTGTTGTCCCACTTGGTCGGGTTCGTGGTCCAGGCGCCCTCGATGCCGCTGGTGATGGCATCGACACCCTTGCCGCTGCGGAAGCTGCTGAGCCAGCCGAGGCCCATCTGTTCCAGCGACGCGCCCTCCGGCTCCCGCCCCACCAGCGCGGCATCGCCGGCGCCATGGCACTTGCCGAAGGTATGGCCGCCGGCGGTCAGCGCCACCGTTTCCTCGTCGTTCATCGCCATGCGGGCGAAGGTCTCGCGGATGTCGCGGCCGGAGGCGATGGGGTCCGGGTTGCCGTTGGGGCCTTCCGGATTCACATAGATCAGGCCCATCTGAACGGCGGCCAGCGGATTGGCCAGTTCCCGGTCGCCGCTGTAGCGCGTGTCACCCAGCCAGGTGTCCTCGGCGCCCCAGTAGATGTCTTCCTCCGGCTCCCAGATATCGACGCGGCCGCCGCCGAAGCCGAAGGGCTTCAGCCCCATGGATTCGATGGCGCAGGTGCCCGCCAGGACGAACAGGTCGGCCCAGGACAGGGCGTTGCCGTATTTCTGCTTCACCGGCCACAGCAGGCGCCGCGCCTTGTCGAGATTGGCGTTGTCCGGCCAGCTGTTCTCAGGCGCGAAGCGATGCGCGCCGTTGGACGCGCCGCCCCGCCCATCCGCGGTGCGATAGGTGCCGGCGGCGTGCCAGGACATGCGGATGAAAAACGGCCCGTAGTGGCCGTAATCCGCCGGCCACCAATCCTGCGACGTCGTCATCAGGGCGAAGATGTCCCGCTTCACCGCATCGAGGTCGAGCGCGCTGAAGGCGGCGGCGTAGTCGAAGCCGGCACCCATCGGGTTCGACTTCGCGGAATTCTGGTGAAGGATGCGAAGGTTGAGCTGGTTCGGCCACCAGTCGCGGTTCGACCGCGCCGTGAAGCGGGCCGCCGTGGGCCTACCATGCATCACCGGGCACTTGCCGCCGCTGGGGCTGGGATGACCGTCCATGTTTCTCTCCGATACTGACTGCGTTGACTGAAGGCGTCCCGGGGACCTTTAGCGGTATCCCGGCGGTTCTGCACCTCGACGGGGACCGCGCTCGGTCTTTTGGCGCGGGGAGAATAGTCCGAACTCCACCATAGATTGAACGACATTCTTTCAAATGATCTGATAGATTTTATCTATCGAATCCCGCGAGATTCCACCTTGAACCTGCGTGACCTCCGCTACCTCCTCGCCGTCGCCGAGCATGGCCATTTCGGCCGCGCGGCAGAGGCCAGCGGCATCAGCCAGCCGACGCTCTCCGTGCAGCTGCGCAAGCTGGAGGAGGAGCTCGGCGTCGCGCTGTTCGAACGTGGCAGCAAGGGCGTGGCGCCGACCGAGGCATGCCAGCGGCTGCTCGACCATGTCCGTGGCGCGGTGGCGCAGGCCGATGCCATCCTCGACATGGCGCGCGGGTTGCGGGACCCGCTCGCCGGCCGATTCCGCTTCGGCATCATCCCGACGCTCGCGCCGCATCTGCTGCCCCTGGTCTTTGGGCCGTTGCGGGCCGCCCTGCCGCAGCTCGATCTCGAACCATGGGAGGACCAGACGGCGCCGCTGCTGGAAAGGCTGCGGGCGCAGGCGCTGGATGCCGTGCTGATCGCCACCCCGCCGGATGGGCAGGACCTGCTGAGCCTCGAATTATTCGTCGAGCCCTTCCTGGCCGCGCTGCCGCCGGACCACCGGCTCGCCAGCCAGCGCCACATCACTCAGGCGGAGCTCGCGCCGGATATCCTGGTGCTGGCGGATGGCCATTGCCTGCGGAACCAGGCGCTTGATGCCTGTGGGGCGCCCTCGCCCGCGGCGGGCGCGCTGCGCTCCGCCAGCCTGCTCACCCTGCTCAACATGGTGGCGGCGGGCTACGGCACCACGCTGGTGCCGGGGCTCGCCGCCGGCATCGCGCAGGATGCCGGCCTGGTGGTGCGCCCGCTGGCCCAACCGGCAGGCCGGACCATCTGCATCGCCTGGCGCGCCAGCTTCCCCCGCCGCGCGGCGGTGGAAGCGGTGGCGGGTGTCATCGCCGAACGGATGGCGCCCTACGCCGCGACAGCGGCGGGCGCCTAGCGCGCCGCCCGGATCGCGCCGGAGAGCCCGCGCACCTGGTCGAGCACGGCGGAGACGGTGTTCGGCCCGGCCCTGCCCTCGGCATCCAGGCTCGCCGCCAGGGTATCAACCAGCGCGGTGCCGACCACGGCGCCATCCGCCGTGCGCGCCGCGATCGCCGCCTGTTCCGGCGTGCGGATGCCGAAGCCGATCGCCACCGGCAGGTCCGTATGGCGCTTCAGCGCCGCGATGGCCGGGGCGAGGGAGGCATAATCCGCACTCCGCGTACCGGTGATGCCGGTGATGGCCACGTAGTAGATGAACCCCGTGGTGGCGGAGACCACCTTGGGCAGCCGCGCCTCATGCGTCGTCGGCGCGACCAGGCGGATCAGGTCGAGGCCATTCTTCGTCGCATCCGGCTCCACCTCATCCGCCTCCTCCGGCGGGACATCCACGATGATCAGCCCATCGACGCCGGCGGCGGCGGCATCGGTGCAGAAGCGGGCGACGCCATAGGCGATGATCGGGTTGTAGTAGCCCATCAGCACGATCGGCGTGTCCTGGTCCGTCGCGCGGAAGGCCCGCACCACGTCGAGCACGCCGGGGACGGTGGCGCCGGCCTTCAGCGCGCGCAGCCCGGCCTTCTGGATCGAGGGGCCGTCGGCCATCGGATCGGTGAAGGGCACGCCGACCTCGATGACGTCGGCGCCGGCCGCCGGCAGGCCGCGCAGGATGGCGAGCGACGTGTCACGATCCGGGTCGAAGGCCTGGAGATAGGTGACCAGGGCGCCGCGGCCCTCGGCCTTCAGCTTGGCGAAGCGGGTGGCGATGCGCGACATGTCAGATCTTCTCACCGAGATGCTTCGCCACCGTGAAGATGTCCTTGTCCCCCCGGCCGCAGAGATTCATCAGCACGATCGTCTCGCGCGGCAGGGTCGGCGCCAGCTTGATGACATGGGCCAGCGCATGCGCCGGCTCCAGCGCCGGGATGATGCCTTCCTGGCGGGAGCAGAGCTGAAAAGCGTCCAGCGCCTCGGTATCCGTCGCCGCGACATACTGCACGCGGCCGATCTCATGCAGCCAGGAATGCTCCGGCCCGACGCCGGGATAGTCGAGCCCGGCGGAGATGGAATGCGCTTCCGTGATCTGCCCATCGCCATCCTGCAACAGGTAGGTGCGGTTGCCATGCAGCACGCCTGGGCGGCCGCGGGACAGGGCGGCGGCATGTTCCGGCGTATCGAGCCCATGGCCCGCCGCCTCCACGCCGATCATCGCGACATCCGTGTCGTCGAGGAAGGGGAAGAACAGGCCCATGGCGTTGGACCCTCCGCCGACGGCCGCGACCAGCACATCCGGCAGTCGGCCCTCGGCCTCCTGCATCTGCGCCTTGGCCTCGATGCCGATCACGGACTGAAAATCCCGCACCATGGCGGGATAGGGGTGCGGGCCGGCCACCGTGCCGATGCAGTAGTAGGTGTCATGCACATTCGCGACCCAGTCGCGCAGGCCCTCATTCATCGCATCCTTCAGCGTCGCGGCGCCGGAGGTCACGGGCCGCACTTCGGCGCCGAGCAACTTCATGCGGAAGACGTTGGGCTGCTGCCGCTCGACGTCCGTCGCGCCCATATAGACGATGCAGGGCAGGTCCATCAGCGCGCAGGCGGTGGCGGTGGCGACGCCATGCTGGCCGGCGCCGGTCTCCGCGATGATGCGGGTCTTGCCCATCTTCTTCGCGAGCAGGATCTGGCCGAGCACGGCGTTGATCTTGTGCGCGCCGGTGTGGTTCAGCTCATCGCGCTTGAAATAGACCTTGGCGCCCATGCCGGGGGCGGCGTCCTTGCGCAGATAGTCCGTCAGCCGCTCCGCGTACCAGAGCGGGCTGGGGCGGCCGACGTAGTGCGTCAGCAGGCGGCGCCATTCGGCCTGGAAGGCAGTGTCCGTCTTGCTCGCCTCATAGGCCTTCTCGACCTCGAGGATCAGCGGCATCAGCGTCTCGGCCACGAAGCGGCCGCCGAATTCGCCGAAGCGGCCGCGGCCATCGGGGCCCTGACGGAGGGAGTTGGGAAGGGGCGTGTTCACGGGCGTATTCCTGAGCGTGGCGCGTCTTTAGCGCAGGGCTGAGACAGCGTCACGCGGAGGTGGGATGGCGGCAAGATCGCGCCAGACCCAAGCTGTCTCAGCAATCGCGTAGTCACCGAAATAGCCGGTCTCGCTGCGGCCGGGCGTGGCACCCGAGGCGGCATAGAAGGCGCGCGCGGCGGCGTTGCCATCCAGCACCCACGCCCCGGCATCGCCGAATCCCTCGGCCATCAACCGCGCCAGCCCGGCCGCCAGCAGCGCCCGCCCGATGCCCTGCCCCTGCGCCCGGCGCAGCAGGTAGAGCCCGGAAACCTCCCCCGAAGCGCCCAGCCTTTCCTCCCGCGCCCGGCAGACACTGACGAAGCCGAGAAGCGCGCCGGCTTCCTCCGCGACAAAGACACCGCCGGGGAGCAGGGGTTCCGCCAGGTTGCGCGCCCAGGCGGCGCGGCGGCGGGACGGGTCCGTCATCTCCGCCAGCAGGGCATCGGGCACCAGGCCGGGATAGGTCTCGGTCCAGGATTGCGCGTGCATCTCCCCGATCGCCGGGGCATCGGCGCGGGCAGCGAGCCGGATCACGCCGCCCTGGCGGCAATCGCAAAGGCCGCGACCAGCCCGGTATCCTTCACCCCCCGCGCGCGCTCCACGCCGGAGGAGACATCGACGCCGGGCGCGCCGGAAACCCGGATGGCCTCCGCCACATTGCCCGGCGTCAGCCCGCCGGCCAGCAGCCAGGGGCGCGGGACCGGCAGATGCGCCGTCAGCGTCCAATCGAAGGGCGCGGCATTGCCGCCCGGCAGCGCCGCGCCGGGGGGCGCCTTCGCATCCAGCAGGAAGCGGTCCACCACCGGGGCATAGGCGCCAATCTGCGCGAGATCGGCACGGGAGGCGATGCCAAGCGCCTTCATCACGGGCAGGCTGAAGCGGGCGCGGATCGCGGCGCAGCGCGCCGGCGTTTCCTCGCCATGCAATTGCAGCAGGTCGAGCGGCAGGGCGGCCAGCACCTCGGCAATCGCCGCATCCGTCGCATCGACGAACAGCCCGACGCGCCGCGGCCCCCCCGCCGCCTCGGCCGAGAGCGTGGCGGCCAGCGCCGGCGTCACGGCGCGCGGGGAGGGCGGGAAGAACACGAAACCGACCAAATCGGCCTGCGCTTCCGCCGCCGCCCGCATCGCCGCCACGTCGTTGATGCCGCAGATCTTGACCAGCATCGCCGCTACCAGCCCAGCGCGCCGGCGATGGCGCGGGCGGCCGCTGCGGGGTCCGCCGCCTTGGTGATCGGGCGCCCGACCACCCCCCAATCGGCGCCAGCGGCGGCCATGTCCTCCGGCGTCGCGGTGCGGGCCTGGTCATCGGCGGCGCTGCCGGCGGGGCGAACGCCCGGCACCACCAGCGCCGGCCCCTCCCCCAGCGCATCACGCAGCGCAGCCACTTCCCGCGGGGAACACACCAGCCCATCGGCCCCGGCGGCAACCGCCAGCCGCCCAAGCCGCAGCACTTGCTGCATCGGCCCGCCGGCAACGCCGGTGTCCGACAATGTGGCGGCATCGATGCTGGTCAGCACCGTCACGGCGAGGATCTTCATGCGGTTCGCCCCGCCCGCCTTTTCCGCCGCTTCCCGCGCCGCCGCGACCATGGCGGGACCGCCGGCGGCATGGATGGTCAGCCAGGCGGCGCCGAGGGGGGCGAGCGACCGGATCGCGCCGGCCACGGTATTGGGGATGTCATGCAGCTTGAGGTCGAGGAACACCGGCCGATGCGCCGCGATCCGCCGCACCGCCGCGCCGCCTTCCGCCGAGAACAGTTCGAGCCCCACCTTCAGCAGCCCGGCCGAAGGCGCGACCGCCGCGGCCCAGGCCTCCGCCGTGGCGAGGTTGGGCGCATCGAGCGCGACGCAGAGGCCGCAAGGGGCGTTTCGCGTGCCAGTCATGGCGTTCAACCCCCCGGCAGCGAGGCAGGAAGGCGGCCGAGATCGGCCTCCCGCTTCGCGGCGTCCTCGCGCGCCTTGTAGCCCGCCAGTTCGGCTTCCAGGAGCGATGCGGCGTCTTGAACCTGCCGCGCCCGGCGCCGGGCGGCGAAGCCCGCGGACCAGACCAGCGCCGCCCCCATCAGGAAACCGAAGCCCGCCATCAGCAGCGTCGCGATGCCCAGCGGCGAGACCCAGGCGACATCGAAGGGCCAGAGGCGCAGCTCCACCTCCTGCATGTTCGACAGGGCGAACACGGCGAGGAGGATCAGCAGCGGCAGGAAAAGGACCCAGCGCATGGTGTGTCGGTTCTCCGGGCTTCCCGCCCCCTCTACGCGCCTCGGCGGCGGACGGGAAGCGGGGCCTGTCAGAGCGCCGCCAGCAAGACGCGGATGCGCGCCGCATCGCCTTCCGGCACCGTGACGCGGAGCTCATGCGCCGGCGCGGCCGTCACCTCCGTGCCATCGCGATCAAGCGGCGCGGACCGCACCAGCGATTCGAGCGCCAGCTTCGCCGCCTCCGCATCGCCAAATCGGCGCGTCAGGGTGGTGGTGGCGCCCCGCGGCTTGGTCGAGGGCTCCATCATCTCCTCGGGTGGCACCGCACGGCTCCCCTGGACGATGGTGGCCGCCGGGGCGTCGCTGGCGGGGAAGCTGTCGCGGTCCGCCACCGTCACCGCGGCATCGGGCGCGAGACCGGGGTTTTTGGGATGGGGTGGCAAAGGGACATTCTTGGTCATCACCACGAAACGCCGCAACGCTGCCCAGGGTTGCCTCCCCTACATCCGCGCTTCCCGCCACAGGCCGAGCGCGCGCTGGGCGGCGGCGTCGGAATAGCCGAACAGCACCAGGTCGCTGTCGGCGGACAGCGTCAGGCTGGCCCAGGACGGCACCACCAGCAGGTCCCGGTGACCGAGCGCGAAGTCCTGGTCGCCGACCCGCGCCGTGCCGCCGCCTTCCACCACCACCAGCACCGTCGCATCGGTGGCCCGGCGCGGGCGGGTGGTGAATCCCTTCGGCAGCAGGCGCACATGCGCGGCGATGGTCGGCATCACCGGCCCGCCATCCGCCGGGTTCACGAATTCGAGCGCATGGCCGAGATGCGGGTCGGGCGCATCCTGCCGCGCCATCGCCGCCAGGCTCTCCCGCCACTCGGCATAGGGGTAGTGGAACAGCGGCTGATGGCCGGGGCGGCGGGCCGCGGTGGTGCCGGCGAAGGGGCGCAGGTTGCGGCCGTAGCGCCGCGCCGTATCGCCGGGCGGCGCCGTCTCGGCATGCGCCATGGCCCCATCCGGCAGGCGTTCGGCGAAGCTGGCGGCGAAGTGGCGCACCGTCGGGATATCCAGCCCATCCAGCCAGATCATGGGCGCGCCGCTGTCATTGCCATGGTCATGCCACTGCCAGTTCGGCGTCAGCACCAGGTCGAAGGGGCGCATCACCGCCTTTTCACCGTCCAGCGCCGTGAAGGCGCCATCGCCCTCCATCACGAAGCGCAGCGCGCATTGGGTATGCCGATGGCAGGGCGCGACTTCCCCCGGCAGAATCAACTGCAAGCCGGCGTAGAGGCTGGTGGTGACGGAGGATGACCCCGGCAGCCCGGGATTTTCCAGGATCAGCACCCGCCGTTCCGCTTGTTCCGCCGTGATGAGGTCCCCGGCCCGCAACAGCGGATCGCGCGCTTCCCCATACCGCCAGAGATGCGCCCGCACGGTGGAGGAGGGCGTCGGCGTCACCAACGCAGCGAGCACTTCCCACAGCGGATACAGGTGCTTCGGCGCCATTTCGGCATAGAGGTGTTCCAGAAGCGCGCGCGCCTGGTGGCTGCCGGCCGATTGGGCGTGATCCATGGCGCCGTTGCCCTCCCCTCGATGGTCCAACGGAGGGTAGCGGAGGCCGCCTGCGGGAGAAATGGCCTTGGGGCTTCCCCCACCCCGCGGCATTCGCTAAGGAAGGGGCGCGGGACCCGTAGCTCAGCTGGATAGAGCGCTGCCCTCCGAAGGCAGAGGTCGAAGGTTCGAATCCTTTCGGGTCCGCCAATTATTCAAAGGGTTAGCCGGTGGCTGACCCGGAACAAAATAGGCCGGGGTCACACCGGGGTCATGGCGGGGCGCTGTTGGCACCCCGCCTGTTCCTGGTTCGGTCTTAAGCGCCGGCGACACGGTAGACCGTGTAGGACCCGCGGCTTCCCGCGCGATTCGGGCCAACTTGGCGAATTCGCTCGGCCACCTCGACCGTGATCCCCTTCTTTTTCAAGCCGGCGAAGAAGCCGCGCACCGTGTCCTTGCCCCAGCCGGTGGCCTCGCCGACCTGCGCGACGGTGGCGCCCTCAGGGCGGCACAGCATGGCCAGCACCGCCATCAACTTGGTGCCCTCGCGGGGGCGTGGCGGCGATCCCGGCTCGCGCATGGGGCGGCCGGGCTTGCGGGCCAGGGCGTCGCGCAGGGCCTCCATCGGCGCGGCCAGGGAGCCCATCATGTCGCCCTCGCGCTTGGCTTCGTCATCCCAGGCGGCGAGGATTGCCGCGGCGGCATCGCGCAGGCTGGCGCGCGGCGTGGCGGCGCGTGCCGCAAGGACCTGGTCGAGCATGGCGATCTCCTCCGTCAGCGGCGCGACCGGGGCCGCTTCAGGAGCCGGGGCGCCCTCACCCTCCGGCGCCAATCCCTCCGCGCCGGTTGCTGCCGTGTCGGCCACCGCGTCCCCTTCGTTCGGGTCGATGCCGATGGCGCGCAGCCCCTCGTCGGTGATGCGCGCCACGATCCAGGTCCCGTCCTCAGCTTGCCGCCAGCCCAGCCCCACATGCTTGCAAAACAGCGTGCAAATCTTTCCAGATTCCCTGGGTAAACAGCGTCCAAAAGTTTCCACCCAGGGTCATGCGATCATCCGGCCT